>JBBIHW010000306.1:0-4083 GCA_037446795.1 Acidobacteriota bacterium | reverse complement strand
CCCCAACCTCACGCCGCGCCCGCGAGCGCGGGCGAACGCCTGGCCCATTCCGAGGTCGAGACCCCCGATGGCGACGCTCAGGGCGCGAAGGCTCTCGCCCGCCTTCCGCCTCGCCTCGAGCCTCGCGCGCGAACCGGTGTCGAGCACCGAGAGGACCGTCTGGTGCATGAGGAGCCTCTCCGCGCGATAGGCCAGCAGGTCGAGCACGTCCTCCTCCTGCACCGGCCGCGATCTCTGCCCCTCGATCTCCCGGGCGAGCGCGGCCTGATCGGGCAGCTTCGAGTCGAGCGCCGCTGCCGCGCGCTCGAGCCTTCGGGCCGCGGGAAGCGGCCTGCCCGAGGGCGGCTCGAGTCTGAGGAACGCCTCGCCGAGCTCCACGCGATCGAACACGTCCACGGCGCTCGTGGCCCCGGACTCCGGCAGCGCGCCGTAGACGATCAGGTTCGGCAGCCTGCGCGGCGTCGGGAACGCCGGCAGCTCGACGGCGAGCAGGACGTCGAGGTCCGGTGTGTCGAGACCCTCCTCGCTCGCCTGCTCGAGCCAGGTGAACAGCGACAGCAGGCGAACGACCTGATCCAGGTCGGCGAGCTCGGGGAAGATCCGCGACAGCGCGTCGTAGGACTCGTTGATCGCCGCGATCGTCTCGCGCGTCCAGGGCGGATCGGGTCCCCCTGCGGCCTCGAGCGAGGAGCCGAGGACCACGCGCTCGGAGGAGGCCGTCATCCGGGCGTGCCGCAGGGCGAACAGATCGCCTTCCTCGGGCAACGTGATCTCCACGTCGTCCGGGTAGAACCAGAGACGGGGCTGCTGTCCCGCGAAGCCGCGGGCCCCGGGGTCCGCGGCGAGCCGCTCGAGGTGAGTGAGAAACGACGGGATCTCGCGGCGGACGCGCTCCCTCAGATCCTCCCGCTCCAGAATGTCCAGGCCGAGGCTGAACGTCTTGAAGCGGATGTCGCAGAGGAGGCTCACGAGCCCGATGCGCGTGTCCTCGAGGCGGCCTCCGTAGGTCACGATCGAGGTCCACGGCGACAGGTCCCGGTCGAGGCTCATGTACGGCTCGGAGAGTCCACCGTGGAAGACCGCGCGGGAGGCGACCGCCAGGGCCGACAGACGCACGGGCCCGCCCAGGAGCCGGGGAGGCGACGCGGAGCGGCTGCCGAAGAGGATCACGGAGCCGTCGGGTTCGAGCCGCGCCCCTTCGAGCCGCTCGCCGCTCTCGAGGAACGATTCGAGCGCCGCGACGTCGAGCGGGGGCCGGCCGGGGCCGGTGTCGGTGTCGGTGACGACCGTGCGGTACGGGCGGGTGCCGAGATGGAAGGTCGTGTTGGCGAGGTCATGGACGAACGCATGGGCGGCGACCTCGATCCCCTGCCTCGAAGGCGCACCGGTGCGCGAGAGCCTTCGCTGCTCGGCCGCGATCACGTGGCGGATGACGGGCCACCATCGCTCCCAGGCCTCTCGCGCCGCCTCGGCGCTCTCGAGCGCGGGTGGGAGCGGCGGCGTCGAGGCGGCTCCATTCGGCCGAGGAGCCCACGGCAGGCACATTCGCAACCGCCCCCGCCCGTCGCTCTCGACGACGAGCCGGCGCGAGCGGAGGAGGTCGGCCCATGCCGGCTGCGGCGCGCCGGGCTGAAAGAGCCAGCCGACCTCGACGAGGGGAGGATCGGGCGCGGGGGCGAGGGAGTCGAGGACATCGGAAAGCAGGAAGCCGTAGGGCTCGAGGATCGGCTCGAGGAGCCGGTACGCGGCAAGATCGGCGGGTCGCTCGCCCGGCGGGGGAAGCGGCCGCCCTCCGAGCTTCCGCAGCAACGCCCCGACAGGCTCCCCCGAGTGGCTGAGCTGCCTGCGGTCCACGACGGCACCGTAGTCCACGCGGACCCACGCTCCGGGCAGCTCGCTGTCCGGAGCCAGCGCCGCGGACGGAGCGTGCGAGAACGCCAAGAGGAGCGCGATGGCGGGGCGACGGCTCACGAGGTCTCCGTTCGAGACCGCATAGCTTGAACGACGACGCCCGCCCTCACAAGGGCGCCCCGAGGCACCGCGATTTCGCCGCGGCCCGGATCCAGGTTTCGTCGAGCTGGACCGGGGCTTCCGCCGGACAGACGGGCGGGGCTAGCCTGGGCTCGGGCCAGGCTCCGGGGGGGGGGAGGTTTCCGGGCGCATGCCGAGGCCGCCGATCCAGTCAGTGCTCGAGACCGTTGTCTACGTGACCGACCTGGAGCGCTCGGACCGCTTCTACCGCGGCATCCTCGGCTTGGAGCGCATCGGCCGCGAGCCCGGCCACAGCCTTTTCTACCGGGCGGGGACGAGCGTGTTCCTCCTGTTCGAGGCGGGAGCGACGTCCCGGCCGGGCGGCTCCCTGCCTCCGCACGGCGCTCTCGGCTCGATCCACACCTGCTTCCTCGTCTCCGAGGAGGACTACGAGCCGTGGAAGCGGTGGCTCGAGGCGAGCGGGGTCGCGATCGAGCACGAAGCGCGGTGGCGGGGCGGGGCCTCCTTTTACTTCAGGGATCCCGACGGGAACCTCCTCGAGATCGCCGACCGCGACATGTGGCCTCGTCAGAGCGGGCCGCCCCTGGACCGGCCCGGCGCCGACGGCGACCCTGGATCCTGAGGCCGCGCCCGCCGCCCCCGCGCCTCCTCTCGGGCGCACAAGAGCCTCTTTTGCGTCGAGTTGCAGAAACAGTACTCCGGTGGTACTGTTTCGTCGGAGGCTTCGCCATGATCCGGATTACGCGGCAGACCGACTACGGGATCCTGGTCCTCGCCCACATGGCCTCGATGCCGGCCGACACGGTCCACACGGCGCGCGACGTGGCGCGCTGGTCGGCGATCCCCCAGCCGATGGCGAGCAAGATCCTCAAGACGCTGGCCCGCGAGGGGATGTTGGTCTCGCACCGCGGCGTGAAGGGAGGCTACAGCCTCGCCGTGCACCCGGACCGGATCACCGTGGGCGACGTGCTGCGCGCGATGGAAGGCCCCGTGGCCATGACCGAATGCTCCGCGCGTCCGGGACTGTGCGGGCAGGAGCGCATCTGCCTCGTTCGCGTCAACTGGCAGCGGCTGAATCTCGCGATCCGGCAGGCCCTCGACCGGATCCCGCTGCGGGAGATGATCGCACCCAACGCGGCGCAGCTCGAGTCGGTCGAGGCGCTCCCCGCCCGGCTCGTCCAGATCACGCCGTGACCCGCGAGCGCGCGAGCGGCTTCGTTTGCGAGGAGGTACGGAGGCGATGAAGACCCAGCCGCGGACCGTCGAGGAGCTCGCGAACCGCGAGTACAAGTACGGGTTCGTCACCCCGGTCGAGCAGGAAAGCGCCCCGCCCGGCCTCGACGAGGACATCGTCCGGTTCATCTCGGCGAAGAAGGGAGAACCCGAGTGGCTCCTCGAGTGGCGCCTCAGGGCGTACCGTCACTGGACGACGATGAGGGAGCCGACGTGGGCGAATGTCAAGTACCCGCCCATCGACTACCAGAGCATCGTCTACTACGCCGCCCCCAAGATGAAGCAGCGCCCGAAGAGCCTCGACGAGGTGGATCCGGAGATCCTCCGCACGTACGAAAGGCTCGGAATCCCGCTCCGGGAGCAGGAGATCCTCGCCGGGGTGGCCGTGGACGCGGTCTTCGACAGCGTCTCGGTGGCGACCACGTTCAAGGAGAAACTGGCCGAGCTGGGCATCGTCTTCTGTTCGTTCTCCGAGGCGGTGCAGGAGCACCCGGAGCGGGTGCGCAAGTGGCTCGGCTCGGTGGTCCCCTACACGGACAACTTCTTCGCCGCGCTCAACTCGGCGGTCTTCAGCGACGGTTCGTTCGTCTACGTGCCCAGGGGCGTGCGCTGCCCCATGGAGCTGTCCACCTACTTCCGGATCAACGCGGAACGGACCGGCCAGTTCGAGCGGACCTTGATCGTGGCCGAAGAGGGGGCCTACGTGAGCTACCTGGAGGGGTGCACGGCGCCCATGAGGGACGAGAACCAGCTCCACGCGGCGGTGGTCGAACTCGTCGCCCTCGACGGCGCCACCATCAAGTACTCCACGGTCCAGAACTGGTATCCCGGCGACAGGAACGGCCAGGGCGGCATCTA
>JBBIHW010000305.1:0-4085 GCA_037446795.1 Acidobacteriota bacterium | reverse complement strand
CTCTTGAAGATGTGAACCGCCGGCTCGATCGTCAATTTGGGCACCTGTCTGGCTTCTGAATTATACCTGCACCCGCGGCGGCCAACGACTCCGTGCCGCGCTCCCGAGGCCGCGGTGTCCCGTGCGCACAGGCGGCGCGAATCGGACCCGTTTGCAGGTCCACTTCGGATTCTCGCGGGAGGCCAACCACTGGTGTGCGAATCTCGTCGGAACCGCTCTGCGATCCGTTGCCTTCTTCCGATTCCGGTTCCCGTGCGATCTCCTCGGGCGGCGAGGGAGCATGCGAGGTGCGCACCGATCTACCGCCTGCCGGCGGACGGCTCGACCCCTCGGCGACGGCCGCCGCAGCGGGGACGGCTTGCCCGATCAGGCCGCGGGAACGGAGCCCGGTGGCCGGCCGCCGCCGCAGCGCTTGTGCTTCCTGCCGCTCCCGCAGGGGCAGGGGCCGTTCCGCCCCGGCTTCGCCTCCCGAACGACCGGCGTTTTCCCGGCGGGGCTCGGCTCGCAGATTTCTCGCCGCGATGTTTCGTAGACCCTGCGGATGAGCGACATCCGCTGCTCGACGAGCGCGGCGAGGTCCTCGCCGCGGGCCTCCCGGGCTCGCGCGAGCGCGGCCGCCTCTCGCCCCGAGGCTCCTCGCCCGTGCCGCGGTCCCTCCGCTCGCCGGTCAGCCGGTTCCAGCCGAGCGCGTGCCTCGCGGTGCGGGGGCCGCTCCCCTCGGGCCCCAACCGGAACCACTCCAGGGTCGCCTCGGTGCACGGGCAGTCCGGGCGGCCGCAGTAGCGGTCGTCGGCGAGGAAGGTCTCGCCCTCGTGCTCGAACAGGATCGGCTCCCCCGTACGGGAAGACCTCGAGGAAGGGGACCACGAGCCCCTCCCGCTCGATCTCCTCGAACGGGAGCCAGGTCGGCGCCCGCTCCGGGTCGAGGGTCCTCATGGCCTCGTGCTTGGCGTCGAGGAACAAGGACTTGACCAGGTCCCACCGGTCCTGCGAGAGCTCCGACCCGATGCGGTGACCGAGCCCGTCCACGAGGGCGACCGAGGGCTCGTCCTCCTTCGCGGGGACATACGACCGATCGAACGGGTCGAGGTAGATCGAGATCTTCTCGCCCTCGGGCCACCGCTCCTTCGCCCTTGCGGAGACGGGGGTCAGCTCGAGCCTGAGGTCGGGACACTCGCAGTGGGCGCGGTCGCAGGCATTCCCCGGCCTTTCCCAGCCACTAGCGAACGGCCCTTTTTCTTGCTTCGTCCCGAGTCAAGCCGCCCCTCCTTGATCCTCGACCTCGTCGTGGATCGGAAGGACCGACACCATCCCGGCATTCCATTGCTCGGTCGGCACGATCACGACGCTGAGTACGATGTCGTGACGCAGCTGCAGCGGGAACAGCTCGTC
The DNA here is from genome assembly GCA_037446795.1 of Acidobacteriota bacterium. Taxonomy (GTDB): domain Bacteria; phylum Acidobacteriota; class Polarisedimenticolia; order Polarisedimenticolales; family JBBIHW01; genus JBBIHW01. The sequence continues at coordinate 2,693 of JBBIHW010000305.1, read as the reverse complement.
CACCGCGGCATGCCGCTCGGCGCGGGAGAGCCGGCGCGAGGTCAGGACCAGGGGATCAATGTCGGGTTCGCGTCGTCGTCGCCGCGGGCCTTCGAGCGGAAGAGAACGATCCGGTCCACGGGGACGCGCCGGCGCAGGAGGTCCGCCGCCTGATCGCGGCGCGGTCCCGCGGCTTCAGCTCGATCTCGGCGATCGCTTTCATGGGCGGGGATGCCTTCGTCGAACTGTTGCCGAGGATCCTAGCATGGGCGACAGCCGCGAATTTGCACAGCCGCTCACGGGCGCGGGACGGAGTCAGCCGGTCGCCGCGGCAGCGTCCGCGGAGACCTCGATCGGCCCCCAGAAGACTTTCTCAGCTCGCTCCTCGAGCCGCTAGCACGGCTGGTACTGTCCGAGCCAGGATTTTCAGGTCGAGCTTGAGCGACCAGTTGTCGATGTAGTGGAGGTCGAGCCTCATCCACTCCTCGAAGCGGAGCTGGTTGCGCCCGCTCACCTGCCAAAGGCACGTGATCCCCGGCTTCATCGAGAGCCGCCGGCGCTGCCAGCGCTCATACTTCTGCACCTCTTCCGGAAGCGGTGGCCGCGGACCGACGAGGCTCATGTCGCCCTGGAGGACGTTCCACAGCTGCGGTAGCTCGTCGAGGCTGAATCGTCTCAGCCAGCGGCCGACCGGTGTCACCCGCGGGTCGCGGCGGATCTTGAAAACGGGCCCGTCAACCTCGTTTCGAGCGAGGAGTTCCTGCTTTCTCGCTTCTGCGTCCACGTACATGGAACGGAACTTGTAAAGAGTGAAGAGGCGGCCGTTCAGCCCCACGCGCTCCTGCCGGAAGAAGGTGGGACCTTGGCTCGTCAGACGAACGAGCAGCGCTATGAGGAGCAGTGCCGGGGAGAGAGCAACGAGCCCGACGAAGGAGATCGTCAGGTCCAAGACACGCTTCACAAGAAGCTGAACCGGATCCCTGGGGGTGGGCGAAACCGTGAGCATCGGGATTCCATCGAGCTCCGTCGGGAAGGACCGGGCGAAGAGCGTTCGAACGAAGTCGGTCCGCACGTGCGCTGTGAGCCCGACCTCCTCGCACCACGCGAAGTGCCGGTCACAGGCCGCGATCTGTGCAGGAGGCAGCGCGAAGACGACGTCGTCCACCACCTGTTCCTCGACGATCTCGCGAAGGCGGTCGGCGCCACCCAGAACACCCAGGTCGGATGGGACCTCCGTCTCGCCAGGGCCGAGGACGTGACCCACGATGCGCATGCCGAGCTCCGGGTGCGCTTCGATTCTCTGGCAGATCTCCCGCGCCCGGGTGCCCGTTCCGACGACCAGAACATTGCGCCTAGAGATGAGGACTCGGTCCACGCGCCGGGAGAGTCCGGCGAGCGTCAGACGCAGGCCGACGACCGAGACGAACCCCAGGGCGAGGAAGAGGAAAAACACACCGCGGGACGTTTCCTTGAGCTGTAGCACGAAGATCGCCGCCCCGAGCAGCGCGCTGAGCCACGTGAACACCCGCAGGGCCCTCAGGATCTCCCTGAACGGAGTTCCCCTGAACGACAAGTCGTACAGGCCTCCACGGTTCGCGAGGAACCAGTAGAGCGGGATGCCAAGGGTGACGAGCCACGTATGCAGGCGAAGGTCAATGAAGATGCCCTCCTCCAAGAACGGGATGGGCGCCAGCGATCGGATGGCGAACGCGGTCACGAACGCTGTCGCGAGCAGCGTGGCGTCCACGACGCCGACCAGGTAGCTGACCTGTTTGGCCTGATGACTGATCACGAGCCGCAGCCGTCCGACTGGACTTCACTCCCCCTTCGGCAAGCCAGGGGCATGATTCTAGTCAGGTTCGCTCGGATGGGAAGCCCTTCTGTGGTCGAGTCCTGGTTCTGCTGTAAACGCGCTTGGGGGTCGAAGCCGGTCCGCATGGTCCGCGCTGGCCCGATCCTACGTGGCCGCTCCCCCTGGCACCCGCCTCGATCACGCCGGATCCTCACGATGGAGGCGGCTCGGCGTGAACCTCGGTGCCACGGCAGGCGCGCGCCGGTCCCGGGGCTCCGCCTGGGGCTCCTCCCGCAGCCGCTCGAACTCGGTGATCGTCACTCCCCGCCACCGTTCGGCACGGCGCACGAGCGCTCTGTACATCAGCTTCAGCACCGGCCGCTCGCCGAACACGTGCACGACTGCCCGAAGCCGGCGCCGCTCCTCCACGAACAGCCGCTCGAGGAGGTTCGTCGTCCGGGTGGCCCGGCGATGGTTCGGAGGCAGCCTCAGGTGAGCGATGCACGCCTCGAAGTCCTCTTCGAAGCACTGGACCGCCGAGGGGTAGAGCTTGCCGAACCGCGCCACGAGATCCTCCCGCAGCGCCCGCGCCATCGCCGGCGAGGGCGCCTCGCAGGCAGGCCCCGGGCAGCCTGGCGGAACTCCACCCGAGCCTCCTCAGGCCGCCATGGGCGCTGGCGCTCAGGGAGAAGAGCAGCTGCTTGAGGTCCGGCCGGTGGTCCTTCGAGTAGCCGTAGGTGATGAACGGCGCCCGCTTGCCCCGCACCCGTCGGCCCTGGGCGCGGCGGTACTGCCCCGTGAAGCGGATCGTCGTGGAGTCGTTGTGCAGCTGCTCGAAGTCGACCTCGAAGCGCTTGGCGACGGCGATGTAGAGCGACAGCCCAGAATCGAGATAAGGCGACACCCAGTGTTACGCACTGAT
>JBBIHW010000304.1:0-4088 GCA_037446795.1 Acidobacteriota bacterium | reverse complement strand
CGCGCCTCGCCGGGCGAGGGCGAGGCCGAACGCCCCCACCCCGCCGTAGAGGTCGAGCGCCTCGCGGCCGCCGAGCGGACCCGCCCACTCGGCGACCGCCGCGACGAGCCGCTCGGCCGCGGCCGTGTTGACCTGGAAGAACGACACCGCGGGGATCCGGAAGCTGCTGCCTCCGAGCGATTCTTCGAGCACGGGCTCGCCCGCGAGCGGAACGACCCTCGCCCCCCCTCGCCTCCCCGGCGGGGCGACGATGCAGGCGACGGCGCGGACCTCCGGGTGGAGCCGGCCGACCGTGGTGGCGAAGGCCATGAGGGAGCGGAACGGACCTGCTGCGGTCCGCAGGGCGACGAGCAGCTCACCAGTGGCCTCCGACCGGCGGATCACGAGCCGGGCGGCCTCCTTCGCGCCGCGGACCGCCGGGTCGCGGCTGCCCGGCCCGCGCAGGAAGAACTCCCGCGCCGTCCGGAGGAGGCGATTGGCCGCCTCGTGCTGGAGCAGGCAGTTGTCAATGTCCACGAGCCCGGGGCTCGAGGCCGGCCCGTGGAGGCCGAGGGCGAGGCGACCGTCCGGGGTCCTGCCGATCGTGAACTCGACCTTGTTCCGGTAGGCGAGCTGGCGCGGCGAGGGGATGACCTCGTCGGGCTGGAGGTCCCGAACCCCGCCCACCCGCTCGAGGGCGTTCTCGAGGAGCCTCCGCTTCCAGGAGCGCTGGATGGGCTCGGGAAGCGCCATCCACGGGCAGCCGCCGCACCGGTCCTGGTAGGGGCAGGGTGGCTCGCGCCTGTCCGGCGAGGGGTCGAGGATCCTCACGGTGCGCCCTTCGACCAGGTTTCGGCGCCTCCTGACCGGCTCCGCGAGAACCCTGTCGCCCGGGATCGCCCCATCCACGATCCAGACGAGGCCGTCGCTGCTGCCGATGCCGCGGCCGCCGTGAGCGAACCCCTCGATCGAGAGGCCCCCGCCTCCCCCTGGTCCCGCATCTGGGAAGGCCGGGGCGGTGGACCCCAGCATATTGGATTCCCCCTCTTGACACCGCCCAGGAGACAGGGGTAGGGTTGCAGCGGTGGGTTTCTCTGGAGGTCCCGTGGGTCCCTCGGCGGGAACCGGAGGAAGGGTCTTGGATCGGCTTGGAGGCGCCATATCGCGGGCCGTCCGGAGGCTGCTCGCTCTCCCCGGCCTCAGGCTTCCCGACCTCGATGCTTCAGGGATGCTAGACGACCCTTCGCATCCTCCCATCCTCTCTCCTTCGCCCGGAACCGTTTCGCGGCTCCTCCGGGAGGAAGGCCTCGACCGACCCACCGACCCGATCTCGACCCGTGCCTTGGGAAGCGTCGGTCCGGGGAGAGCGAGCAGCGTCCGGGAACAGCCGGTGTCGCGCCCGCCGCGGTGAGCTGTGCCGGCCGCCAAGATCGGTCATTCAAAAGCGTAGAGCCGTCCACAGCTGTCGCTTTACAGGCCGTCGAGCTCACCGTAAGATTCCGGCCGGTCGCTGGGTTTCTCAGGGGAGGCCAGCGTACCGAAGAGGGCCGCTGGGGGTCGGCGTCTGGGGGGGTCACGGCCGACTCCAAGCGGCCGTCGGTCGCCGCGTTGCCCACCTCTCGCAAGGGAGAAGCGGGGACCGAAGAGGGCGGTGGCACCGGCCACCGCCCTCGTTTTTTGAGCGCCGCCAGGGCGAACGCTCAGAACTGCTCGAGCGCCCGCAGATAGGCCGCGAGGCTGCGTTTCGTCTCACCGAGCTCGTCCCCTCCGAACTTCCGCAGCACTTCGTCGGCGAGGACGAGGCACACCATCGCCTCCCCGACCACGCCCGCCGCGACGATGGGGATCGTGTCCGTCCGCTCGACCGCGGCCTCGAACGGGGACTTGTCCACGAGGTCCACCGACGCGAGAGGCCGAGGAAGCGTGGACAGCGGCTTGAGGTAACCGCGCACCCGGATCATCTCTCCGTTGGAGATCCCGCCCTCGATTCCCCCGGCGCGGTTCTGCGTCCGGAAGAAGCGGCGCGCGCCGGGGTCGTAGAAAATCGGATCGTGCACCTGCGTCCCCCGGCGGGCGGCCGCCTCCACGCCCTCGCCGACGCTCGCGGCCTTGACCGCCTGGATCGAGACGATCGCCCCCGCGAGCCGCCCGTCGAGGCGGCGGTCCCAATGGACGTGGCTGCCGAGACCCGGGGGCACCCCGCGGGCCATCACCTCGAACACGCCGCCCACCGAATCGCCCGCCTCCCTCGCCCGGTCCACCTCTCGGAGCATCGCCTCGGAGGCCGACTCGTCCGTGCAGCGCAGCGGCGCGTCGTCGGGAAGAGCGAGGAGCCGGTCGAAGTCTTCCTCCGCGGCCTCCGGCGCCGCGACGGCCCCGATCGCCGCCGTCCGGCTCGTCACCTCGATGCCCAACTCGCCGAGCAACGCGCGGGCGAGCGCGCCTGCCGCGGTGCGAGCCGCCGTCTCCCGGGCGCTCGCCCTCTCGAGGATGTCCCGCGCGTCGTGCGTCTGGTACTTGAGCGCGCCCGCCAGGTCGGCGTGCCCTGGCCGTGGCCGCGTCACCGGCCGACAGCGGTCCGCGGGCGGTGCGGGGCCCTCCGGGCTCATGACCTCTCGCCAGTTGTCGTAGTCGCGGTTGCGCACGAGCAGGCAGACGGGGGCACCGAGCGTCCGGCCGAAGCGGACGCCGCCGAGGATCTCGACCTCGTCCGTCTCGATCTTCATCCTGCCGCCTCTGCCATAACCGGCCCTCCGGCGCCGCAGCTCCCTCTCGACCGCCGCGCGCTCCACGGGAACGCCGCGCGGCAGGCCTTCCACGATGACGGTGAGGGCCGGCCCGTGCGATTCCCCGGCGGTGAGGAACCGGAGCAGATCGCTCATCGCCGAGAGTCTACGCCAACTCCCCAGCGCGCGCGGCTCGCTCCCCATCGCAGCGAGAGCCGGGGTCCAGGTGCGAAGACCGGAATCCCGGCTCGCGCCGCGACGACGAGCTCGCGGCGCGCTCATCGCGCGCTTGACCCGTTCCGGAAGGCCGCTCTATCTTGCTCGCCGCTCGCGCCGGCCCGCGCGCGGCGGCCGCCCCGGGGGAGGACATGGAGATCCTGACCGGCGAGCAGATGCGCCGCGTGGACCGGCGGACGATCGAGGAACTCGGCATCCCCGGCCTGCTGCTGATGGAGTCCGCAGGGCGCGGGATCGCGGAGCGCCTGCTCGCCGACTTTCCCGACGCGGGCCGACGCAGGGTCGTCGTCCTGTGCGGCCGGGGGAACAACGGAGGCGACGGCCTGTGCGCCGCGCGGCACCTGGCGCGGCTCGGCGCGACTCCCCGCGTGCTCCTGTTCGGGAGGGCGGAGGAGATCTCCGGAGATGCCGCGATCAACCTCGTGGCCGCCCGGGGAAGCGGGTTGCGCATCGAGGAGGTCCTGACCACCGAGGACTGGACGCGCTACCTGCTCCTGTTACGCCACGGGACCATCGTCCTCGACGCCTTGCTCGGCACGGGAATCAGCGGCGGGGTGCGCGGGCTGCTGGCGGACGTGATCGAGGACCTCAACGAGGCCGAGGCCACGGTCCTGTCCGTGGACCTGCCTTCCGGGCTCGACGCGGACAGCAGCGAGGTCGCCGGCCCCGCCGTCCGAGCCGAGCGCACGTACACGCTGTGCCGTCCCAAGCTCCCTCTCGTGTTGAAGCCGGCGGCCTCCTGGACCGGCTCCTGGGTCGTCATCCCGATCGGAGTGCCGGACGCCGTCGTCGTCGAGGAGAGGCCGGACCTCGAGTGGCTGGACGCCGAGGCGGTCCGCGGCCTGCTGCCCCGCCGGGAGCCGGAAGCGCACAAGGGGAGCTTCGGCCATCTGCTGGCCGTGGCAGGCTCGAGGGGGAAGGCGGGGGCTGCCGTCCTGCTCGCCCGGGCGGCGCTGAGGAGCGGGGTCGGCCTCGTCACCGTGGCGGTGCCCGCCTCGGTCCGTCCCGAGGTCGCCTGCCAGCAGGCCGAAGTCATGACCGAGCCGCTGCCCGAGAGCCGTGCGGGAGCGATCTCGGCTGCGGCGCGCGGCCCGCTGCCGCGGCTTCTCGCCGGGCGCGACGCCCTGGCCGCCGGCCCGGGCCTCG
>JBBIHW010000303.1:1043-4106 GCA_037446795.1 Acidobacteriota bacterium | reverse complement strand
CCGAGATGCACAGGAGCAGTCCGAGCAGGAGGATCGAGCCGTTCATGACCGCCCCGGGACCCACAAGCCCAGGGCGGCGGCGTCGGAAACGAACGGGTTCGTCCGGCGTTCGTGCTCGATCGTGGTCTCGGGCCCGTGTCCGGGAAGGCAGACCGTGTCCGGGGAGAGCTGGAACAGCTTGTTGCGGATCGAGTCCACGAGGGAGGCCCAGGATCCTCCTGGCAGGTCCGTGCGGCCCACGGAACCTCGGAACAGCGTATCGCCGACGATCGCGCGCCGCCCGAGCTTCAGGCAGACGCTGCCCGGCGTGTGGCCGGGCGTGTGAAGGACGTCGAGCTCGATCCCGTCGAAGCGCACCGGGGCGCCCTCCTCGAGATCGAGGTCGGGCCGCGGGGACGGCTCCACCTGGAAGCCGAACGCCGCGGCCTGTGCTTGCACGTTCTCGAGATACGGCCGGTCGAGCGGGTGCACGGCGACGAGGGCCCCGGTGCTGCGGCGGAAGAACGCGTTGCCCGCCACGTGGTCCAGGTGTCCGTGCGTGTTCACGATCAGCTCGACGAGGAGCCCGCGCCGCTCGATCTCCTCGAGGAGGCCCTCGCTGCCGAGCCCCGGGTCCACGAGCAGCGCCCGCCGCCCCGACGGACCGATCACCACGTACGGGTTCTGCTCGAAGGGGCCGACGGTGAAGCGGAGGATCTCGAGCTCGTCGTGCATCGGGCGGTCCGGCGCGTTTCCGGCCACCGCGGAACATAGCATCCAGCTCGCGCGGCCGTCAACCGGAACCCATTGTCTTACGGGAACTTCCGCACCCTCAGCGCGGCGGGGAGCACGCGCTTCCTGAGACGCATCGCCTTGGGCGTCAGCTCCACGAGCTCGTCGTCGCGCGCGAACTCGAGGGCCTGCTCGAGGCTCAGCAGGCGCGGAGGCATCAGGCGGACCTCGCTCGCTGTCGCGGCGGAGTCGGTCTCGGACGGACGCCGCTGCTTCGTGATGTTCACGTCCAGGTCGGCCGCGCGCGAGTTCTCCCCCACGATCATCCCCTCGTACACCTGGTCGCCGGGGGCGACGAACATCGTCCCCCGCGGCTGCAGCTGCTCGATGGCGTACGCCGTGGCGCGTCCGGGGCGGTCGGCCACGAGGGCCCCGCTCGCCCGCTGCGGCATCGGACCCGCGGACGGCACCCACCCGTCGAGCGCGTGGTGGAGAATGCCGGTCCCGCGGGTGTCCGCCAGGAACTCGGCCCGGAATCCCAGGAGCCCGCGGGTGGGGATGCGGAACTCCATCCGGACGCGCCCCCTGCCGTGATCCACCATGCGGGCGATGCGCCCGCCCCGCGAGCCGACCTTCTGCACCACCACGGCCGAGAACTCCTGCGGGCAGTCCACCACCAGGAGCTCCACCGGCTCCTGCCGCAGGCCGCCCGGCTCGCGCGCCAGCACCTCGGGCTTCGACACGGACATCTCGTAGCCCTCCCGCCGCAGGACCTCGAGCAGGATCACCAGGTGCAGCTCGCCGCGCCCCGACACGCGGAAGGCGTCGGGCGAGTCGGTCTCCTCCACGCGAACCGACGCGTTGGTGAGGATCTCGCGGAACAGCCGCTCGCGCAGGTGTCGCCCGGTCACGTAGGGGCCCTCGAGCCCGGCCAGCGGCGAGTCGTTCACCGAGACGACGATGGCCAGGGTCGGCTCGTCGAGCTCGACGCGGGGGAGGGGCGCCGGGCGGCTGGGCTCGGCCAGCGTGTCGCCGATGGAGACCGCCTCCACCCCCGCCACCGACACGATGTCTCCGGGACCCGCCTCCTCGATCTCCACGCGGCGGAAGCCGTCGCGGCCGAACAGGCTCGAGACGCGGCAGTCCGCCACCTGCCCGTCCTGCCGGCAGTGCGCCACCGACTGCCCGCGCCGCAGCGTCCCTTGGAAGACGCGCCCGAAGGCGATCCGCCCGAGCACGTCGTCGTACTCGAGGTCCGCGACGAGCATCTGCAGCGGCCGGTGCGGCTCGAACTGCGGCGCCGGCACGGTCCGGAGGATCTCCTCGAACAGCGGCACGAGAGACTCGTCGGGCCCCTCGGGATCGCGGCGGCAGAGCCCTCTGCGGGCGTCCGTGTAGAGGACCGGGAAGCGGAGCTGCTCCTCGGAGGCGTCGAGGTCGGCGAACAGCTCCCGAACCTCGCCGAGGACCTCGCGCGCGCGCGAGTCGGGCCGGTCCATCTTGTTGATGACGACGATGGGGACGAGCCGCTCCTCGAGGGCCTTCCGCAGGACGAACCGGGTCTGGGGCAGCGGCCCCTCGCAGGCGTCCACCAGGAGCAGCACTCCCTCGGCGAGCCGCAGCGTCCGCTCCACGCGCCCGCCGAAGTCCGCCTGGGCGGGAATGTCCAGGACGTGGATGCGCGCCTCGCGGTAGGACACCGTCGTGGCCCGGCCGAGCCGCGCGACGGTCTTCTCGTGCTCGGCGTCGAGGAGGCGGGCGAGGAGGTGCTGGGGCGTGCCGGTCCCGCGCAGCAGCTCCGCCTGGAAGACCATGGCGTCCACGAGCGTGGTCTTGCCGTGGTCCGCGTGCGCGATGATCGCGACGTTGCGAACCTCGTTCCGGTGCGCCAGGGGCACCTGCACTCCTCGATCGGGCGCGGCGCACGCGCGCGGGGAGCGGGTCGAGCCCGCAGCGGCGAACCCTACCATGGCGCGACCCGCCCCTCAAGCGGCCGCGCCGGTGCGCTTGGACGGCCGGACCTCGCGGTGTCACAATCGGGCGCGAACGGGGTCCGCCCATGAGCGAAGCCGAGGGCCGGGTCGTCGAGCAGATCTACGATGCCTTCGATCGCGGCGAGCCGGACCGCGCCTTCGCGATCGCACGGCAGGCGCTGGCCGCGTGCCAGGAGGAAGACCCGGTGATCCTCTATCTGGCGGGGGTGGCGCTGCTCGAGATGGACCGTCCTGCGGACGCGGTCCCGTACCTGCGCGAGGCGACGGCGGCGGACCCCGACGACTCGGACTTCCTCGCCGCCTACGCCGAGGCGCTGTTCGACGCGCAGCCTGCCATGTTCGTCCTTCGCGGCGTGCG
>JBBIHW010000303.1:0-1033 GCA_037446795.1 Acidobacteriota bacterium | reverse complement strand
CGCCGAGGCGCTGTTCCGGTAGCACGAGTTCGCCGAGGCCTCGGAGGTCGCCCGCCGCGCGGTCGCCGCCGGCCCGCGCAACCCCGACGCCCACGCGGCCCGGGCGCGCCTGCTCGAGAGGGAAGGCCGCTTCGAGGAGGCGGATGGACACTGGAAGCGAGCATCGCGGCTCGATCCGGAGAGCTACCCTCCCCCGGTCCGCATGAGCCGCAGCGAGTTCGAGGGGGAGGTGGCGCGCGCCCTGGAGGAGCTGCCGGAGGAGTTCCGCGAGGCGCTCGCGGAGGTCACCGTCCTCGTCGAGGACGTCCCGCCCGAGGAGATCCTCGGGGAGGGCGAGGACAAGCTCGACCCGGACCTGCTGGGGCTGTTCGTCGGACGGGCGCTCACCGAGCGGTCGTTTTCGGGACCCGGAGGGGAGCTGCCGCCGCGGATCCTCCTCTTCCAGAGAAACATCGAGAACGCGGTGGCCGACCGGGAGGAGCTTCGCAGGGAGATCGTGGTGACGTTGCGGCACGAACTCGGCCACTTCCTCGGCCACGACGAGGAGGGGCTTGAGGGGATGGGGCTCGGCTGATCAGCCGGCCGGGGTGCGGCAGTCGCCCTCGACCCAGACGGCGCCGTCCTCGAACAGCTCCTTCTTCCAGATCGGCGCCGCGCGCTTGACCGCGTCCATCGCGAAGCGGCACGCCTCGAAGGCCTCGGCGCGGTGCGGGGATGCCACCGCGACGGCCACCGACGCCTCCCCGACGGCGAGCCGCCCGGTGCGGTGGACGATGAGGACGCGGGACACGTCGAAGCGCTCGAGCGCCTCTCGCTCGATCCGCGACAGCTCGGCTTCGGCCATGGGCCGGTAGGCCTCGTACTCGATTCCGAGGACGCGCCGCCCGCCGGACTCCCCCCGCACCGTCCCGACGAAGAGCACCGTGGCGCCGTCCGCCTCGGAGCCCACCGCCCCGAGCACGTCCGCGGGCGCGATCGGCCCCTGCTCGAGGCGCGCCACGCTAGCCCCCGCTCACCGGCGGCAGGAAGGCGA
>JBBIHW010000302.1:0-4129 GCA_037446795.1 Acidobacteriota bacterium | reverse complement strand
GGCCTCATCCCGAAGGCCAAGCAAGCAGGCGCGCGCCTCATCGAGGTCAACGCCGAAGACACCCCCTACTCGAGCATGGTGGACTGCCCCCTGCGAGGCCGCGCAGGCGAGATCCTGCCCGCACTCGTCAACTGACGACCCGCCTCAGGGACCCGGCTCCCCTGCTCCGCCCTCGGCCCGTGCACGGCCCGGCCATCGCCTTTCGCGCCAGGTCGGGCCGGGCCACCGCCGTGCGGGTGACGGAGGCCGCGCAGGACCCTCCCAGAGGGGCCGGGTCGGGCACATGAATGCGCGAGGTCGCCTCGAGGCCGGTTGCGAGGCACTCCCTGGTGGACGACGCGAAGTCGCCGCCGCTCGCTCGCAGGCCATCGAGCTCGCCGCGCACCACGTCGTAGCGGGCGCCCGCACCGGCGTCGGTCCATCGCGGCTCGGTTCGGTTCGCGCTCGACACGGGCGAGGCGGCGCAGCCGGCCGGAGCCCTGCTCGTCCATGATCGGAAGCGGTTCGACGCCCCGCCGCTCGTTCACGTTGCGCCGAGAGCGGATCCGGCCGATCGCCCCTTCGGGCGTCCTCCGCCCTCGTGCCCTCCTCGACGTCGGCCCCGCGAAAACCTCGCCCCGGCCGCGAGCACCGGGTTCCGACTGTCGGCGCAACGAGCGAGGGCCCCGGGCTGCGGTCGTGGCCATCCGGGCCGGCGTCACGCGCGGGCCAGCAGGGGGGTCCAGCCCGACGTTCCCACGTGGATCTCGCCGCCCGCGCGGCCACTCCTGCCTTCGCTGACGGGCTCGCCCACGGGACCCGGTGTGCCCCTTCCTCCTGCTCGCCGACCCGCAGCGCCTCCTCCGGCTCGTCACTGCCGCGCCGGCCGCCGTCAGGGTAGAACTGTCTCGCGGTATGATCGGGCCGACCAGGCTGGGATGAAAGCGATGGACCTCGGAGCTGCCTGCAACGGCGAGACGCGCGAGAGCGCCGCGGGCGCTGCCGCGCACCCGAAGGCCGCCCGCACCACGAAGCGGCGGTCGGTCGCCTCTCGCCTGATCGGCCGCCTGCTCGACGCCTACGGCGGCCCCCCGGTCCGCGTCGTCCTCTGGAGCGGCGAGGAGGTGGCGGCGTCGGAACGGCCACCGCTCGCAACGGTGCGGCTTCGGGACCGCCGCGTCCTCCTCGAGCTCCTTTGGGACCCCGATCTCGCCTTCGGCGACGCTTACAGCGAGGGGCGGATCGAGGTCGAGGGCGACCTCGCCCGGTTTCTCGAGTCGGTCTTCTGCTCGGCGCGCGCGGGAAGGCGTCGCGGTCTTCCCTGGCCCGGCCTGCCTCGTTTGTCCTGGCTCGCCGATCCGATCGAGGAGGCTCGCCGCAACATCCACCACCACTACGACGTGGGCAATGACTTCTACCGGCTCTGGCTCGACGAGCGCCTCGTCTACACGTGCGCCTACTTCCCCGATCCCGCGGCGGGGCTCGAGCAGGCTCAGCTCGCCAAGATGGACCACGTCTGCCGCAAGCTCGCCCTCCGGCCCGGCGAGGAGGTCGTCGAGGCCGGCTGCGGCTGGGGCTCGCTGGCGCTTCACATGGCGGAGCGCTACGGCGTCCGCGTCCGCGCCTACAACCTGTCCTCGGCCCAGATCGTCCATGCCCGCGAGGAGGCGCGGCGGCGCGGGCTCGAGGCACAGGTGAGCTTCGTGGAGGACGACTACCGGAACATCACGGGCCGCTACGACGCGTTCGTCTCGGTCGGCATGCTGGAGCACGTGGGCCGCGACCAGTACGCAGCGCTCGGCCGCGTCATCGCGCGCGCGCTCAAGCCCGAGGGCCGCGGTCTGCTCCACTCGATCGGCCGCGCCCGGCCGCAGCGGATGAACCGCTGGCTCGTCCGCCGCATCTTCCCCGGGGCTTACATCCCCTCGCTCAAGGAGATGATGGACGTGTTCGAGCCGGAGAACCTGGCCGTGCTCGACGTGGAGAACCTGAGGCTGCACTACGCGCGCACGCTCGAGCACTGGCTCGAGCGGCTCGAGCGGGCCGCGGCGCGCATCCGAGCGGCCTACGACGAGCGCCTCGTGCGCGCCTACCGGCTCTATCTCGCCAGCTCGATCGCGGCCTTCCGCACGGGCTCCTGCCACCTCTACCAGATCGTCTTCTCGCGCGCGGGCAACGACCGCATCCCCTGGACACGCGCTCACGTGTACGGTGCGGACTGAGAGGCCCGTGGAGCGCTGCGACGTTCTGATCGTGGGGGGCGGGCCGGCGGGCTCGTCTTGCGCGCTCGGGCTCCGGGGATCGGGCCTGGACGTCCTCGTGCTCGACCAGCGGCCGTTCCCGAGGGACAAGGTGTGCGCCGGGTGGGTCACGCCCCAACTCCTCGAGGCGATCGGGCTGTCGCCGCGGGAGTACGCCGCCCACGGCGTCATGGAGCCGATTCACGGATTCCGCCTCTGCCTCGTGGACGGCCGGGAAACCGAGGTGGACTACGGGGAGCCGGTGAGCTACTCGGTGCGCCGCTGCGAGTTCGATCACCACCTGCTCGAGCGGTCGGGAGCACGCCTCCGGCTCGGCGAGCCCGTGCGCGCCATCGAGCGCCGGGACGGAAGCTGGATCGTGAACGGCGCGATCGAGGCACGAGCGCTCGTCGGGGCGGGGGGCCACTTCTGCCCGGTCGCGCGCCATCTCGGCGCCGATCCCGGCAAGGGCGAGCCGGCCGTCGTGGCCCGGGAAATCGAGTTCGAAATGACCGCCGAGCAGCAGGAGCGCTGCCCCGTGCGGGCCGAGCTTCCCGAGCTGTTCTTCGAGCGCGATCTCAAGGGCTACGGGTGGGTCGTCCGAAAGGGGAGCTGGCTCAACGTGGGTCTCGGCCGACAGGACCCGAACGGGTTTCCCGAGCGCGTCGAGGGGTTCCTGGCGTGGCTCGACCGGCGGGGACGCCTCCCGCCGGGACTGCCCCGAGGTCTCAAGGGGCACGCCTACCTGCTCTACGAACAGGCGCCGCGGCCCGCCGGTGCCGAAGGCGCGTTGCTCGCGGGCGACGCCATGGGGCTCGCCTACGACCGGAGCGGCGAGGGGATCCGGCCGGCGGTCGAGGCTGGGTTGATCGCGGCGCGAGTTCTTTGCGAGGCCGGCGGTCGGGTGAACGCTCGCGCCCTCGAGCGCTACCGGGAAGCGCTCGAAGCGCGCTTCGGCCGGAGGCGCGGGCGGGTCCGCCCGGGCCCGAGCAGCCTGCTGCCCCGGCCCTTGCGGGCACCGGTGGCAGAGCGGCTCATCGGCTCTCGCTGGTTCGCCCGGCGCATCGTGGACCGCTGGTTCCTCCACCGTCACCAGCCCCCGCTTCGGTGACGCTGCGGCCCGGAGGCGTGGTGCCCGCCCACGGTCGCGGTCGCCGTCGCCGAAAACATCCAGAGGATCGCGACAAACACGCCCGTGCTCGCCACGACGTCTTTCCATTTGGGCCGTGCCCTGTCCACCTGAAGATCGCCAAGATCCCCGGCCGCCTCGGTCGCCACGTCGCGACACGGGGGGTACGGGTTCGTCCGGAAGAGGCTGGGCGTGCCCACCGCCTCATCCGTGTTCCGCTCCTCGCACCTCGGGCCGCCGAGCTCGGCAGGGGCGGTTCGCTGCCACCGACTGTCGGCGGTCAGCGTCTCTTCCCGGTTCGATCCCCCGTACCGGAACACGTCCGGCGCTCTTGGCGCTCTTCGAGCGCCTTGACACCCCGCGGGCGCGTCCCTAGACTCCGCGCCTTCCCGGGAGACGGCGCGCGGCAGCGATGCTCTCGAACGGATGCGCCCTCGGAGCCGAGCGGCTCGTGCGGGTCGCCATCGTCGCGGCGGCCGTCGTGGCGGCTGTGTCGTCCTCCTCGGCCGAGCCGCCGCGCGTCTACGCGCTCGCGCACGCGACGGTCGTTCCCGCGCCGGGCCAGAAGATCGAGGACGCCACGATCGTCCTTCGCGACGGGATCGTCGAGGCGGTGGGAAAGGAGGTCTCGGTCCCTCCCGATGCGGTGGAGATCGAGGCACGGGGGCTCTGGGTTTACCCGGGCTTTCTCGACCCGGCCTTCGGCCCCATTCCAGGCGCGGGCGAGGAGGCGGCAGCAACCGGCCCGCGGCAGCGCGCGCCGGGCCGCGCCGGCAGCGCG
>JBBIHW010000301.1:0-4146 GCA_037446795.1 Acidobacteriota bacterium | reverse complement strand
CAGGAGATGTGCGCCGGCGCGAGCGCGACCGCGGCGCCTGCGATCCACAGGCGCCCGTCTCGCCCGAGCCGCGGGCGACGGCGCGGGACTCGCGCGCTCGCCGTCATGGCGGGCCCGCGGCCGCCTCGAACGGATCGCTCCCGTACGCGCGGGCGTACTCGGCGATCTGCTGGTGGGTCGGAAGCGACACGATCGGCGGCCGGGCGCCCGTCCACCGCTCCGGGAGCCGCAGCGCATCGAGCAGGGCGACCACCTGCTCGTACGCCGCGTCGTCGGCCACCTGGAGGACGATGACGGCCTCCCGTCCCGGACCGGACTCCGACCGCGCGCGGGCGACGAGATCGTCCAGGCACGACGGCCGCCCGCCGAGCTGGAGCGTGCCGTCCGGGAGGACCCGCACGAACAGCGGCGCCTTCTCGAGAGGCGGGAGACCTCCGAGGTCCCCGGGGCCCGGCTCGAACATCACGCCGCGCTCCCCGCAGAGGAACCCCGCGAGGAGCGTGACGCCGAGGACGATCCACGCCGTGTCCGCCAGCCCGATCGCGGGCAGCCCGCCGAGCGGCCGGACCCGAGGCTCGATGCTCACGACGAGAGCCTGGCCGAGGGGGCCGGCTGTGCGGCGAGGACGATCCGGCGCGCCCCGGCGCGTCGCAGCGCCTCGAGCACCTCGTCCACGGCGCGGTAGAGGAGCCTGCCGTCGGCGCGGAGGACGAAGGCCTTGTCCGGGCTCGCGGCCAGCACCCGCGCCGCCTCGAAGAAGACCCCGCGGGGGCCGTCCACCTCGCGACAGGGCCGCCGCCCGTCGGAGAACCGGTAGACCGCTCGAGTCGCGTCGCCCGCGACGACGACGATCGCCGAGCCGCTCGGGGCCTCCACGCAGAGGCTCGCCGCAGGCAGCGCCACGCGCGTGCGGTCCGCGCGGGACAGCGTCGAGGCCCCGACCAGAAGCGCAGCGAGCAGCGCCGCGCTCGCCAGCGCGAGCACGGAAAGCTCAGGCTCGCGCAGGGCCGCGCATCGCGCCTCGATCCTCATCGCGCCTCCACCTGCTGCGACCGCGGGCACGCGCTTCCCGCTCGCGCCCGAACGACGGTTGCCGCGGCCCTTCCGGGGTCGTTCATGACGGACCCGGACTAGCCTCTCGTGCCGAGCCGCTCGACCTCCGCCAGGGCGTCGAGCAGGCCCTGCGCCGCGGACTCGAGTCGGCGCGCCTCGCGAGCGACGCGGCTCGCGAAGAAGTTGTGGAAGGGAAGGGCGACGAAGGCGACCGCCAGTCCCCACGCCGTCGTATGGAGGGCCATGGAAACCCCCCGCGCGATCCTGGACGGGTCGGCCAGGCCGTGCTCGTAAAGCGCGTCGAAGGCGACGATCATGCCCGAGACCGTCCCGAACAGGCCGAGCAGCGGCGTGACGTGGACGAGGGTTCCGAGCAGCCCCAGGAACCTCTCGAGCCTCTCGATCTCCCGCGCCCCTGCCGCCTCCATCGCGCGCTCCACCTCCTCCCGCGACGTTCCCGCCCGCTGGAGGCCGGCCCGGAGGACCGAGGCCGTGGGGCCCGGGCTCTCCTCGCACAGCCTCACGGCCTCGCCGATCTCGCCGTTGAGCAGGTTCTTCCGGACCGCGGTCAGCAGGTCGGCGCGGTCGGCGCGCAGCCGGCGGAAGGCGAGTGCCTTCTGGACGATCGTGGCCAGGGCGAGGATCGAGCAGGCGGCGATCAGGTGCATGACCCAACCGCCCGCCAGGTAAGCCTTCAGGACCGTTGCGGGCAGCTCCGGCACGGTGGCGCCTCGCGAAGGCATTATCCGGACGCGCCCGCGGGGAGGCAACCGGGGGCGGGCCGCCCGGCCGCCGCGCTCACTCGTACCGGAGCGACTCGATGGGGTCCAGCCGCGCCGCCTTGGCCGCCGGGTAGATGCCGAAGAACAGGCCCACGGCCGACGAGAAGCTCACCGAGAGCACCACGGCCCACGGCGGCACGTACCAGCCGGGCCAGTTGGGGATCAGGCGGGCGACGACGATCCCGACGCCGACCCCGACGAGCACCCCGACGATGCCCCCGACGAGGGCCAGCGTCACGGCCTCGATGATGAACTGCTGCAGGATGTGGAGCCGGCGCGCCCCGACGGCCTTGCGGACCCCGATCTCGCGGGTCCGCTCGGTCACCGAGACCAGCATGATGTTCATGATGCCGATGCCGCCGACGAAAAGGGCGATCGAGACGACCCCGGCCACCACGTAGCTGACCCCGTTCGCGACCTTGGTGAACGCCTTCAGGATCTCCTTCTGGGTCACGACCTGGAAGTCGTTGGGCTGGTCGGGACGCAGCCGGTGGCGGATCCTGAGGAGATCCTCGATCTGCTGCGCGCCCCGGTCCACGGCCCCGGGATCCACGGCGCGCGCGAGCAGCGCGACCTGCCGGCCCGCCCCGTGCCCGTAGATGGCCACGGCCGTCGAGAACGGGATGAGGACGAACTTGTCGAAGTTCTGGCCGAAGAAATCCCCCTTCGGCTCCATGACGCCGATGATCCGGAAGCCGTGGCGCCCGATGCGCAGCTCGCGGCCGACGGGGTTGCGCGGGAGCTTCAGGTCCTCGATCACGGCGTTGCCGATGACGCACACCTTCTGCCGCTCGCGCTCGTCCACGTCGCTGAAGAAGCGGCCGAACCCCACGTAGTAGTTGCGGAGATCCTGGAAGATCGGCGTCGTCCCGACGACCGGGTAGTCGGCCGACTCCTCGCCGTGCTGCACCTGCTCGAGCCGCTGCACCAGAGGGGCGATGGCCTCCACCGCCGGGCAGTTGGCGACGAGGGCCTGTCCGTCCTCCCACGTCAGCTCCACCCGCCCGAGCTTCTTGCCCTCGCGGCCCGGGGGCCGGTGCGGCTCGACGATGATCGAGCTGGCCCCGAGCTGGTTGATCTCCACCGTGATCACCTGGCTCATCCCCTGGACGAGGGAGACCACGGCGATCACCGCGGCGACGCCGATGACGATCCCGAGGGTCGTCAGCAGCGAGCGCATCTTGTTCGCCCAGAGCGAGCGCAGGGCGAGCCAGAGGTTCTCCAGCAGCACGGGAGCCCCGGCTAGCTCGAAGTCTTCATGGACGACGTACCCCACGCGTCATCCCGGCGGGGGCCCTGGAGGTCGCGGGCGCTCGATTCCGGCCTTCGCCGGAATGTCGAAGCCACGGCCGTCCGCGCGGTCTCTCGAGGATCCTTCATCCCGGGCTAGCCTCCGGCCGGTGCTGCGACCCCCGCCGTGTCGGAGACGATCCTGCCGTCCCTCAGCCTCAGGATCCTCTGGGCGCGCCGCGCGAGGCTCTCGTCGTGGGTCACCAGCAGCACCGTGTGCCCCTCGGCGTGGAGCCGCTCGAGCAGGGCCATGATCTCGGCGCCGGTCTTCGAGTCCAGGTTCCCCGTGGGCTCGTCGGCGAGCAGGATGGACGGCTGGTTCACCAGGGCGCGGGCGATCGCCACGCGTTGCCGCTCCCCGCCCGACATCTCGTTGGGGCGGTGGTGCGCCCGCTCGGCGAGACCCACTGCGGCGAGCGCCCGCCGCGCCCGCTCGTGCCGCTCCCGGCGCGCCAGGCCGGAGTAGACGAGCGGCAGCTCCACGTTTCCGAGCCCGTCGAGCCGGGGCAGCAGGTTGAAGGTCTGGAAGATGAACCCGATCTCGCGGTTTCTGATCCGGGCGAGCTCGTCGTCGCCGAGGGTCGCCACCTCCCGGCCCTTCAGCCGGTAGGAGCCGGACGTGGGCGTGTCCAGGCAGCCGATGAGGTTCATCAGCGTGGACTTGCCCGACCCCGAGGGGCCCATGATCGCCACGTACTCGCCCGCGGCCACCTCGAGCGAGACGGCCTCGAGGGCGCGCACCTCGATCGCGCCCGTGTCGTAGATCTTGTGGATGTCGCGCAGGACGATCAGCGGGTCCATCGTCACTCCACCCTCACTTCGACCTCGCCCCCGGATTCCTCCTCCGTCCCGGCTCCCTCGGGCTCCGCTTCCTCCTCCTTCTCCTTTTTCTCGCGGATCGCGTCGCCGTCCTCGAGCGTCCGGATCGCGCGGTAGGGGCCGGTGACGACCGTGTCCCCTTCGGCGAGGCCTTCGAGAACCACCACACCGGTCTCGTCGGAGATCCCGGTGCGGACGGGGG
>JBBIHW010000300.1:0-4170 GCA_037446795.1 Acidobacteriota bacterium | reverse complement strand
AGGTGGCGGCAGGGGACCCGCACCTCGAGGTGCCACTCCCCATCCTGGACCCAGACGACGACGCTCTCGTGCAGCAGGTACCAGCGGACCTGGTCGTGCTCGCGCGGCGTCACGGGCCGGTCAATCTGGACGGCCAGGTAGCGGCAGCAGCGGGCGGTGCAGCGGTGACAGGGTGGACCGCCGGCCTCCTGCCCCCCTCCCTGCGGGGCTCCGAGGAGGTGTCGGATGGGAACGAGGGTGGAACCGGCCGACCCCGCGCCCGGGGGAGCGTCCTTCCTCAACGGCGTCCGTTCCGCGGGCCGCGCGCTCCACGGCCCCGTCCAGCACGTTCTCGATGGCGCAAGACGGCGCGATTCTAACACGCCGCGCAGCGGAGCGTCGCCGCCGCTTCCCGTATAATCGCGACCCCAGGGCCTTGCCTAGCCGGATGGAGCTCGCGGATGGTCGTCTACCTCGCCCGGAGACTGCTGCCGGTGGCCTCCCCGCCCGTGGGCGAGGGCGCCGTCGCGCTCGAGGACGGCAGGATCGTCCACGTCGGCCGGCGCAAGGACGTGATCAAGGCCGCCGGACCTGGGGCCGAGGTGAGGGATCTGGGCGAGGCGGTCATCCTGCCGGGCTTCGTCAACGTGCACACTCATCTCGAGCTGTCCTGGCTCACCGACGACCCGCCTCCCGGCGGCTCCTACATGGACTGGCTCCAGGAGCTCGTGGCGCGCAGGAAGCAGGAGGACCGGGCCCGCGCGGTGGACGCGGCCGAGAAGGCCCTGGCCACCATGGTGGGCCGGGGGACGGTCGCGGTCGGTGACGTCGGCAACGGGACCTGGGCGGCCTCCGTGCTCGCCCGCTCGACGCTGCGCGCGGTGGTCTTCCACGAGGTCTACGGGTTCCGGGCTTCGGACGCCGAAACCGTGCTGGAGCAGGCCGCGGAGCGGCTGGAGCGGATCCAGGCGGACCCGGACGTCAAGGCCGCCGACGGCCGGCTCGAGCTGGTGCTCACGCCGCACGCCGCTCACACCACGTCGGCGCCGCTCCTCAAGGCTCTCGCCGGCCGGTCGGCCGCCGCCGCGCAGCCCCTCTCGATCCACGTGGCGGAAAGCGAGGCGGAGGTCTCCTTCCTGCACGACGGGACCGGGCCGTTCGCCGAGTTCCTGCGTGCCCGCGGCGCCTGGGACGAGAGCTGGCACGCTCCCGGATCCTCTCCGGTGGAGTACCTGGACCGACACGGGGTCCTCTCGCCACGAACGCTCGCCGTCCACTGCGTCCATCTCGGCCAGCAGGACATCTCGAAGCTCCAGGCCCGGCAGGTGACCGTCGTGACGTGTCCGCGCAGCAACTATTACCTCGAGGTGGGCAAGACGCCGGTTGCCCGCCTGCTCGCCTCGGGAATCCCGGTCGCGCTCGGGACCGACTCCCTGGCCAGCGTGGCCGATCTCGACATGCTCGCCGAGATGGCGGCCCTGCGGCACGAGCACCCGGGGCTCGCCCCCGCGGCGGTCCTCCGCATGGCCACCCTCAACGGCGCACGCGCCCTCGGGCTCGGCAAGGAGCTCGGGAGCATCGAGCCCGGCAAGGCCGCAGCACTCTGCGTCGTGCCCCTCGAGGATCCACAGGACGATCCGCTCGAGGTCGTCACGACCTACCCCGAGCAGGCGATGCCGCTCGAGGCGGCCGCCTGGGTCCCGGTCAGCTCGTGAGCGCCCTCGCGGCCCTCGTAACCTGGGCGCGCATGGTGAGGCTGTCCCACAGCGTGTTCGCGCTCCCCTTCGCCTTCGCCGGGGCCGCCCTCGCCGCCGCCCGCTACGGCGTCACGACGCGCCAGGCGCTGTTGGTGTTGGTCGCCATGGTGGCCGCGCGCAACGCGGCGCTCGGATTCAACCGCCTCGCCGACGAGGGGTACGATGCCCTCAACCCCAGGACCGCGGGCCGCGAGCTTCCCCGCGGGGCCCTCTCGCGCGGTGCCGTGTGGGCGTTCACGCTGGCCCTCGGGGCCGTCTTCGTCCTGGCCGCCTTCGGACTCAACCCTCTGTGCGGGATCCTTTCCCCCGCCGCCCTCGCCGTCGCGTTCGGCTACTCGTACACGAAGAGGTTCACGTGGACGACGCACTTCGTCCTCGGCCTCGCCCTCGCCATGGCGCCGATGGGGGGCTGGCTCGCCGTCGCCGGCCGGTTCGCGGTCGAACCGTGGCTGCTGTCGGCTGCGGTCCTCCTATGGGTCGCGGGGTTCGACATCGTGTACGCCTGCCAGGACGCCGATTTCGACCGGCGGTTCGGGCTCTACTCGATCCCGGCGCGGTACGGCGTCCGCCGCGCGCTCCTCCTGGCGCGCCTGCTCCATGCCGGCGCCCTGGGGGCGCTCGCTTCGGTCGGCGTCCTCGCCGGACTGCACCCCGCCTACTGGTTCGGGCTGGCCGGAATCGGAGCCCTCATGGCGTGGGGCCACGGGCTGGTCCGCCCGGACGACCTGTCGAGGGCGGGGTTCGCCTTCATGAACCTCAACGGGGCGGTCAGCGTCGTCTACCTCGCGGTGCTGCTCGCTTGCCTCGGGCTCGGCGGCCCGGTCCAAGCACCGTGACCAAGCGGCTCGTCGTCGCGGTCACCGGGGCGAGCGGGGGGATCTACGCGGTCCGGTTCGTCAAGGCGGCGCTCGAGGCGGGCATGGACCTGGAGCTCGTGGTGAGCGACTTCGGTCACCGGATCCTGATCGAGGAGTGCGGCCTGAACCTCAAGGCCGACTCCTTCCCGGACTGGCTCGACCGGACCTTCGGGAGCGCACAGAGGCCGGGACGGCTGGTCCGGCACAGCGACCACGACCTCGGGGCCCCGATCGCCTCCGGCTCGCAGCGCTGGGACGGAATGGTCGTGATCCCCTGCTCCATGCGCACGCTCGCCGCGATCGCCAACGGAATCGCGGGAACCCTCATCGAGCGCGCGGCCGACGTCACGCTCAAGGAGAGGCGGCCGCTCGTGCTCGTGCCGCGGGAGACTCCGTTCAGCCTGATCCACGTCGAGAACCTGCGGAAGGCGGCGCTCGCGGGCGCCGTCCTGGTTCCCGCCATGCCCGCCTTCTACCAGAAGCCCCGCACGCTCGAGGATCTCGCCGACTTCATCGCCGGCCGCGTGTTCGCCCAGCTCGGCGTCGGCCACCAGCTGTTCCCGGCGTGGGAGGGATGACCGCGCGCGGCGCGCAGGCGTCGAGCAGGAGGGCAGGGATGAGTTCTTGGAGGAGGATTCTGGTCCTGGGCTTTCTGGCCTGGTTCGTTCCGTTCCTCGTGGCGTTCGTCGCGTTCCCCGTCCGGCAGTCCGCCCGACCCCTGTTCGAGTCCATCATGGCCGTCACGGTCACCGCGACGGCGGTCACCCTCGGCCTGGCCCACCTGAGAAGGCTCGAGGGCGGCTTCGTTCGCGAGGCGTTGCTCGCCGGCTCGGTCTGGCTCGCCGCGTGCATCCTCATCGACGCGCCCCTGATGCTGCTCGGCGGCCCGATGAGGATGACCCTCGGCGAGTACATGGCCGACGTGGGACTGACCTACGTGAGCATTCCGGTCGCGACGCTGGGGCTGGGGATCGCCAGCGCCCGCCCTGGACGGCGAGATCGGGCGCCGGAGGATGGCCGGTGAAACTCAGGACCGGCCGCCGCGCACGACCGAGCGGAAGCCCGCGAGGGGCGGGCAGGGTGGAACGCTTGCCCCCGAGGATCGTCAAGGTCGCGGGATGGAGCGTCGTCGTCCTGTCGGCGCTCGTGCTGCTCGTGTCCGGCGGGCTCCGACTCGCCGCGCGCAAGGGCATGCCGACACCCGGGGCCTCGTCGGCCTCTTCGTAGCGCCGGCGGACTTCACGATGAGCGACATCTTCGGCGCGTGGTTCCCGCTGGGATCCGCCGTCAACCTGGTGGCGGCAGAGGCGTGGGTCAACCCCGCGCGCCGCTGACCCGACGACGGCGATGCCGGACCCGGTGGCGCGGCTCGGCGTCGCTGGATGGCCGGCTGGGCGCCGTCTAGAATGCCGCCGTGGAACCCGCCCTCGTCCTCTTCGACGTTGACGGCACCCTCGTGGACATGGCAGGTGCGGGGCGGCGCGCCCTGACCTTCGCCATCGAGACGGTGTTCGGAGTGGACGGGATCGCGCGACACGCCGCGAGAGTCCGCTTCCAGGGGAAGACGGACCCGGTGA
>JBBIHW010000299.1:0-4193 GCA_037446795.1 Acidobacteriota bacterium | reverse complement strand
CGGATCGTCTCCGTGGCGCGGAGGCTCGCGCCCGGGCTCCACCTGATCGCCCGGACGCGCTACGTGGGAGAGATCGGCCCCCTTCTCGAGCTCGGGGCGGACCAGGTCATCCCCGAGGAATTCGAGACCTCGATCGAGATCTTCACGCGGGTTCTCCGTCACTACCTGGTGCCCGAGGAGGAGATCCTGCGGCTGACGACCGAGGCGCGGTCAGGCGTCTACGACCTGCTCCGGCGCCCGGATCGCGAGGCGGCGGGCCGCGGCGAGCCGGCTCGCCTCGAGGCCGAGATCCGCTCCGTGGGGATCGGGCCGGGATCCTCGCTCGATGGAAAGAGCCTGGCGGAGGCCGACCTCCGGAGGACGTACGGCGTCACCGTCGTCGCGGTCCGGAGCGGGGAAGAGTTGCTCGGGAACCCGGACCCGGACCGCGTGCTCGAGGCCGGCGACCGACTGGTCGTGATCGGAAGTCCCGCGGACATCGGGCGCCTCGCCTCCGCGGCGCGCGCAGCGGGAGGAGCGTGAGGACGGCCCGGATCTGGACGGTCGGCCACTCCACGCGCTCCTTCCAGGAGCTCGTGGAGATCCTCGCGGGAGCCGAGATCCGGCTGCTCGTGGACGTGCGCACCGTTCCGCGCTCGAGGCGCCATCCGCACTTCTCCCGCGACCGGATGCCCGCCGCGCTCGCGCGGTGCGGCGTCGGCTATCGGCACGAGCCCCTCCTCGGCGGGTTCCGGCGTCCGCGGCGCGACTCGATCCACATCGGGTGGACCTCGGAAGGGTTCCGGGGCTTCGCCGATCACATGGACACGGAGGAGTTCCGCGGGAGCCTCGCGAGCCTCGTCGAGCTCGCCGGGCGGGAGCGGCTCGCCCTCCTGTGCGCCGAGGCGGTGCCGTGGAGGTGCCACCGCTCCCTCATCTCGGACGCCCTGCTCGCGCGAGGCATCGAGGTCGTCCACCTGCTCGGCCGGGGCCGACAGAGCCTCCACCGGTTGACCCCCTTCGCCCGGATCGAGGGCGATCGGGTCGTGTACGCGGACCTGTTCGGAGGAGCCGACGGAGCAGCAGCGCGGGGGCCGGCCCGGTGAGCCGCTCCGGGCCGCCGGCGCAAGGCACGCGCCATTTCGAGCTGCTCGCCATCGTGCTCGCCGGACTCGTCCACGTGCTGCTCGAGCTGACGGTGTCGGGGGCGGTGGCGGGCGGGTTCAGCGCCGCGGCGGCGGCGGGCTTCCTCCTGTACGCGGTGCACAGAGCGAGCAGGGACCGGGAGGTGCTCCGGGCATGGGGGATCCGGGCAGACAACTTCGGTCGGGCTGTGGGAATCCAGGCCCGGTTCGGCGCGCCCGCCGCCGCGGTGCTCCTCGGTCACGGATGGGCCACGGGCTCGCTGCCGCCGCCGCCCGGCTTCTGGCTCACGGTCGCGGTCTATCCGGTCTGGGCCCTGGCGCAGCAGTTCGCCCTGCAGAACCTGGTCGCGAGGAACCTCGCCGCGCTCTTTCCCGGCTCGCTGCCCGTGGCCGCGGTCTCGGCGCTGCTCTTCTCGGCCTCCCATGTCCCGAACTGGCCCCTCGTGCTGCCGAGTCTCGCCGGCGGCTTCGCGTTCACCTGGCTCCACCGCCGCTGCCCGAACCTCTGGGCGACGAGCCTCGCCCACAGTGCCCTCGGCGCGCTCGCCGCGTACACGGTGCTCGGCGCCGACCCGGGGGGCCGCATCGTGGACGAGCTCGTCAACAGGTTGTAGATGCCCCCGCCTGTGGCGACGCGGGCCGCTGTCCCGGATGGAGCGCCCGGGCGCTTTCCACCCTGTGCGCCGGGAAAGCCACGCCCGCGACCCCGGCGCCTCGCTCGCAGGCCGCCTCCGCGAAGCACCCGCCCCGCAGGTCACCTCGAGCAGGCGCGCGCTGCCTCCGGGCTCGAGAGCCTCGAGCAGCGGCCGGGCGAACGCACCGGCGAGGGAGGCCCGGATCGTGTCTCGGGCGCTCGCCGCGGGCTGCCCGCCCTCGTGCTCGAGCTCCCTTAAAGCGCCAGGCTCGGCGATCGCGCCGGTTTTCCCCGGGGGCAGCGGGTGCAGCTTGCGACCGGATCGGCCCCCTTCACCGGAGCCTTCCCGTCGGTTCGCACGAAAAGGCTACGTCCCCTCGCGCTTTTCCATGGCGGCGCGAAGGGCCTCCCCGAGGTTGGTTCCGAACGACCCGCTCCGAGGAGCCGGCTCGGCCGCGCCGCGCCTGTCCGCCTCGGGGGTCGGACGGCCGTTGCTCTGCCGCCCCTGCTGCTTCCTGGAGGGCTTCGGAGCCACGGGGCGGCGCTCCACACCCTCGATCGCGCACCGCGCTCCCGTCTCGGGCGACAGCTCCACGACCTCGACCGAAACTTCGGCCCCCGCAGGAAAGCGACGGGCGAGCTCCGCCGCACGCGCCACACCGGTCCACGCGATCGGGACGAATCCCAGGTGGCCGGGACCGAGCCAGACACGCAGCCCCTGCGCCTCCGCCCGCCGCACCTTCGCTCGCAGCTTCGCTCCGGCGGCGATCTGGGCTCCGGCATCGAGGAAGCCCTCGCCCGGCCAGGGGGCGACGGTGAGCCGGCGGCGGTCGGGCTCGATGGACAGGACCGCCCACTCGCCTCGGGCTCCCGGCTCGAGCCCTTCGCTCCAGCTGCCAGGACCCGGCGGGAACTCGCGGGCCGGAGCGAGGGCCTCCACCCCCGGCTCCAACTCCACGAACGCGCCGAACTCGGTGAGCCTCCGCACCGTTCCCGGCACCACCTTTCCCTTCCCGAGCTGCGAGCCGAGCTCCTTCCACGGATCCTCCTGAGCCTGCCGGATGCTCAGCGAGATGCGGCCCTTAGCCTCGTCGAGCTTCAGGATCTTCACCCAGACGCAGTCCCCCACGTTCAGCTCGTCCGCCGGTCGCGCCACGCGGCTGTAGGAGACTTCGGACGCGTGGACGAGCCCGGTGACCCCGGCCCCGAGGTCCACGAACGCGCCGAAGTCCGCGAGCCGGACCACGCGGCCGCGCATCACGGCGCCCTCGAGGAGCGTGGCGCGGACGGCCTTCGCCTCCTCGGCTCGCTCCTCCTCGAGCAGCGCCCGGCGCGACAGGATCGCCTCCTCTCCCCCCCGCCGGAGCTCCAACACGCGGAAGCTGACGGTCTTTCCCACGTACGCTTCCGGGTCCTCGACGCGCTGGAGGTCCATCTGGGAGTGCGGGCAGAAGCCACGGGCCGATCCGACCCGGACCTCGTAGCCCCCCTTGATGACCTTCTCGACGGTCCCTTCCACCGGCGCCCCTGCGCGGAACGCGCGGACGATGACGCTCGACCTTCGGCGGCGCCGCGGCCGCGCCGCGCGCGCTTCCGCGGCGGGGGTCGCGGAAGCGGCCGACGTTTCCCCGGGAGCCGAATCCCCCCCTGCGGGAGCCTCCGCGGTCGGACGCGACTCTTGATCCACCCGACTCCTCGAGCGGCCGTACGCTCGGGGCGCTGCGCGTTCGCCTCTCGATCCTTCGGCCGGGACCCGTGCGGCTAGATTCTGCCACAACTCGGCCCGGGGCGGACACCCCGGCGAGCTCCGATCGAGTTTCGATGTACCCTGAGGTTTCTCTCGGTCGGACCCGAACGGACCGCGGGAGCTCGGATGCCCGTCACGGAGTTCCCCGAGCCACGCGCCGGCGGCCACGATCAGCCGGCTCCATCCGAGGAGCCCTCCCTCGGCCGCCTGCGGCAGCTCTACCTCACCCTGCGGACCGAGCACACGACGCCACGCAAGGTCGGTCTCGGGGTCGGACTCGGCCTCCTGGTCGGCTGCTCGCCGTTCTGGGGCCTCCACTTCCCGCTGTGCATGCTCCTCGCGACGCTGGCCCGCGCCAACCGGATGCTCGTCTACGCCGCCTGCAACCTGGTGAACCCCCTCACCGCCCCCTTCGTCATCTTCGCCGAGGTGCAGGTCGGGAACCGGCTCCTGTCCGGAGGCTGGCTGCCGCTGTCGGTGCGGGAGCTGAGGGCCGCTGGGCTCGCGGGACTCTTCGCTGACTTCCTCGTCGGCGGGCTCGTGGTCGGTGCCGCGGCCGGGATCGTGCTGGGGCTGCTCGCCTACGCCGTGGCGAGAAGCGGAGCGCACCCCACCGACTATCAGCGCGTCGTGGACGATGCCGTCCGTCGCTACCTGGCTGTGTCCATCCGCGACGCGGAGGCCTCCT
>JBBIHW010000298.1:0-4214 GCA_037446795.1 Acidobacteriota bacterium | reverse complement strand
CTCGCGCACGCCGTCGAGAGCGCGCTCCCAGCTCGCGTACTCCAGGTCGCACGCGACGAGGGGGCGCACCGTCACCTCGCGCAGGCGGGGATGGAGGCCGACGACGGCCTGCCAGAGATCCGAGACGCGCCCGTCGCGGGGCACCTCGACGCTCTCCGAGGCCACCCCCGTCCGCTCCCGCAGGGACGCGAAGTACAGGACCTCGATCCTCACCGACCGGGATTCTACCGCGCGGCGGCGGCCACGGCGATCTCCGAAGCGCGGCCGATCACGCGCTCGGCCACCTCCGCGAGACTCCCCTCGGTCACGATCCCGGAGGCGTTGCGGTGGCCGCCGCCCCCGAACTCCGCCGCGAGACCGTGGACATCGATCTCCCCCTTCGAGCGGAGCGAGACCTTGACGCGGCCGCCGTCGAGCTCCCGGAACAGGAGCGCGATCCTCACGCCGTCCATGGCGAGCAGGGCCGTCGTGATCTCGGACGTGTCCACGTCCTCGGCGCGGCAGGCGGCGATCATCGGCCGGGTCACGAAGACTGCGGCCACGCGCCCGCCGGCGTCGAGCCGGACTTCCGCGAGGGCCCGGCCGAGGAGACGCGTGTAGGCCTCCGAGTTGCGCTCGTAGACCTTCTGGTAGCAGCGAGCCGGGTCGGCTCCGGCCCGCATCAGCTCGGCGGCGATCTCGTGCGCCCGGGGAGTGGTGCTGTTGAAGCGGAAGAAGCCGGTGTCGGTGGCGAGGCCCACGTAGAGCGCCTCCGCCGCCTTCGGGTCCGGGGCGAAACCCCTCGCCCGCAACAGCTCGTAGACGATGGCCGCGGTGGCCGAGGCCTCGTCGTCGAGGATGTTGTCCGCCCACGGCGTCTCGCGGGTCGGGTGGTGGTCTATGCAGAGGACCTTCCCGGCGTGCGCGAGCAGCGGCCCCTCGAGCCGGCCGAACCGGTCCGGGGCGGAGTTGTCGAGGACGACGACGCGGTCCGCCCGCTCCAAGAGCGCGCCGTGGACGGCGGGATCGAAGCGCTCCACGCGGAGGCCGTCCCCTTCGAGGAAATCCAGCACGCGAGGGATCGGGTCGTGATTGACGATACGGACCTCGGCGCCCACCGCCCGGAGGTAGCGCGCCAGGCCGATCTCCGAGCCGATGGCATCGCCGTCCGGATTGATGTGCGTGGCGAGGACGAAAGCCGGTCCGCTCTCGACGATCCGTCCGAACAGCGCATGCGCCTCCGGAGGAATCACGGCTCCCTCTCGGGAGCGGGCCCCGGCCCGCGCCAACGGCCGCCGGCGCTCCGGTACGCGCGGGCCAGCTGCACGTAGGTTTCCGCTCCCGCCCGGATCCTCGAGCGCAGGGCCTCGTCCACCTCTGCGGACCGCAGCCGCGCGGGCACCCCCGCCGCGATGGCGCCCGGGGGGATTTCGAACCCCTCGGCGACCACGGCCCCCGCGGCCACCACGGCGCCGCGACCGATCCGGCAGCCGCTGAGCAGCACCGCGCCCATCCCGACCAGGGCGTCGTCCTCGACCGTGCAGCCGTGGACGACGGCTCGATGGCCGATGGTCACGCGGTCGCCGATGACGGTCGGCCGGCCCCGGTCCACATGGATCACGGTCAGATCCTGCACGTTGGTGAGGGCACCGATGCGGATGGGCTCGAGGTCGCCACGCACGACGCAGCCGTACCAGATGGAGGAGCCGGCGCCGACGGTCACGCGGCCGGTGACGATGGCTCCCGGAGCGATCCAGGCATCCGGGTGGATGCCGGGGTGCGCGTCGATGCCGTCCACGTCGTTCAAGGAAGGAGCCGCCGCCGAGCAGGCTGCCGGGATCCCGGAGTCCGGAGAAGCCCGGCAGGGTAGACCCCGCCCGCGGTGACTGTCAAGGTGCAGTCGGGCGAACGCGCCGATCGAGGAGCGCGGCCAGGATCAGGGCCTGATAGCGCGCGTCGTAGTCGGCGCGGTGCACCTGGGCGGGATCCTGGGGCGGCAGGCCGAGAAGCGGAGCGAGCTTCTCCTTGGACGTCTCGAGCCACCCGAGCCCAAGCCTTCCCATGGCGAGGCTCTTCGTGTCGAGCCCCTTGTAGCCGAACGGGTTCTCGATCCCGAAGTGGGCGAAGTAGTACGCCACGTATCCCCAATCGAAGACGGCGTTGTGGCCGACGAAAATCGGCCGTTCGGAGGAGCCTCGGTTCTCGCCGAGGACCCACCGGCGGAGCCGCTCCATCGCCTCGCGCGGCTCGGCCCCCTCGCGCCGGAGCCGCTCGGCGTCGAGTCCGCAGACCGCCATCGCTTCCGCGTCGAACCCCTCGAAGATCGGCTTGAGCTCCACGTAGAAAGAGCTGCCGAGCTCGTGGCGCCCGCCCGCGGGTCGGACGACGGTGGCCCCGATCGAAAGCAGGTTGTAGAGGGGAGGCAGGGGACCCGACGCCTCGCAGTCCACGCAAACGTAGATCATCCGGTCATTGTAGCGTCACGCTGCCCGCCATTCGGCCGCAAGCCGGAGCGAGCGCGGGGCCCTCTGGAGTCCAGCCTTCGCCGGGCTGACCGCTGCTGCCTCGTCCCGGGCGGCGTCTAGAACGTCTCGCGCGAGGTGACGAGAAGCTGCACGCCCCTCCGCAGCCCGTCCCGGTCGAGGGGGAAGGCGACGTCCACGTGCACCATGGCCGCGGCCGACGACCGGCTCGACCCGATCCTCAGCCCGAGGCCCACGTTCTTGAGGGGCTCGCCGAACCCCGCCTCGGGGTCGTCGTGGAACCATGCCCTCCCGACGTCCAGGAAGACCGCCCCGCCCACGTGAAACAGTCGGAGGACGTGCCAGTCCGTGTAGAACCGCTGCTCGATCGTGAAGAGGTAGCGGCGATCGCCCTCCTGGAAGCGCAGCGGGTAACCCCTGAGCCCGTTGTCCCCGCCGAGCAGGAGCTGCCGGTCGAGGTCCAGGTTGCCTGCCACGTCCGCGGCCAACGAGGCGAACAGCACGTGGCGGCCGAGGTCCCGCACGTAGTAGCGGACCGCGCCACCGAGGATCCCGTTCTCGACCGCTCCGCCCGCGATCCGACCCGACGCGCCGAGCCTCACGGCCAGCAGCTGCCCCGGGCCCGGGTTGAGGCCCCGCCGGAGGTCGGCCTCGAGGATCGCTCGCGTCCGGTCCCCGCCCCAGGCGGGCGCGGACAGGCCGGCCCGGATCCTCCAGTCGAGCCCCAGGTGCACGTCCTCGGTGCGGGAGATCCGATCGAGGTCGCGGACCTCCGCGTAGGCGTCCTCCACGGACTCGACCTCGATCCACGGATACGCCAGGCGGCGGTCGGCGGGCAGCGCCGCGGGCGGCGCCTCGCCGGCCGCAGGCGCGAACCGGTCGCTGGCGAAGGCGAACCCGAACCGCCAGCGCCGCGCTCGCCGATCCCTGAGGCCGCTCGAAAGGCCGAAGAACACCTCCGCCGCCTCGCGGCGGTGGGAGTAGCGCTCGACGATCTCGCCGAGCCGGTAGCGCGAGTCCACACCGTCCTCGCGCGCGGCGCGGACGCCGGCGGCCCAGCGGGAGGCGAAGGAGTAGAAGGGCCGCTCCACCGAGAGGCTCTCGAGGCTCCCGTCGCTGTTGTCCGAGTGGGCGGCCTCGATCGCCACGCGGCGACCGAAGAGGTTCGGCTCGCGGAAGCGATAGAGGACGGAAGTGCGGTCCACGGTCTGCGTGCGGCGCACGGAGATCGAGGTCCCGGTCCCGAGGAAGTTGCCGTCCTCGACCCCGATCCGCGTCCGGTTCACGCCTCCGGCCCGGGCGAAGCCCACGCCCGCCTTGAGCGTCCAGACGTCCCTCGTGCTCACCTCGACGTCCACGCGGCCGTCCGCGACGCGGACCGGGCGGATCTCGGCGTCGTACAGGTAGGCGGTCGAGCGCAGCAGCCGCTCCGACTCCTCCAGCACGCGGCGCGAGTACGGATCGCCCGGGCGGAACAGCACGAGCCGTCGGACCACGCCCTCCCGCGTCCGGCGGTGGACGGCGTTGGCCGCGCGAAACAGCCAGCGGTCCTCGGCCGGGTCCTCCAGGTCGAACACGTCGCCTGTCCGCACGATCACGCGGCCGATGATCGCGCCGGCCCGCTCGAGGGCCTCGTCGTCGGGTACGGCCGACTCTGCTTGCGCTCCGGGAAGGCCCGGGACCGGCTCGAGCGCGGCCGGCTCTGCCGGGGGAGCGTCGGCCTCGGCGGCCGAAGGGCGCCCCGCCCCGAGC
>JBBIHW010000297.1:0-4257 GCA_037446795.1 Acidobacteriota bacterium | reverse complement strand
CGACGCGGATCGGAGCCGACCAGCCGAAGCTCGCCTCCCAGACCGCGAGGTAGATATCCTGGGCCCGCTGGAAATCGGAGAATTCCTGAGGGCTGATCGCGCCGTCGGCGAGATACTGCGCTTCGAACTCGGCGAGCGAGAGTCGATTCTCCGCCCAGACGAGCACCGCTTGCCCGGGCGACTGGCCGTCCTCCGGAGCGACCCAGGCGACGGACGGATCCGATGGCATCCTCCCGCGGAAGGGGAAGACCGGCGCGCCCGCCGGCCAGTCCCCTTCGCCCGCGCGGAGGGACCAGTAGAGCTCGGGGACCACGCGCGCCGGGCTCGCATCTGTGTCCTGGACCCAGACGGCGATGGACCCCGCGGGGCCCGAGCAGACCGCCGGGTCCGCCTGCTCGGGTTCGCTCGCCTGGGCGCCTCGTCCCGCCGCGAGCTCGCCTCCTCCGCCCGGCGGCTCGGCCGAAGCGCTGCAGCTCGCCGGGTCGATCCAGCACCAGGCGCAGATCTCCTCGCCGCTTCGCCGGTCGAGGAGGGTGACGTCGGCGATGTCGAAGAACCGGAAGCCGCAGATCTTCCCGTAGAAGTGGAGGAGGACCTTGAAGCGCCAGCAGAGCTCGGCGTCGAAGTCGAGCGGGGGAGAGGCGAGCGGGTCGAAGGCGAGTTCGATCGGGAGCCCGAGACCGGTGGCGATCTCGGCGGACACGCCCGCCCCCACAACGAAGGCGAGGTCGGCGTCGAGCCACATCTCGAAGTTCGGATCGATGTGGGGGCAGAGCCCGAGGCGCGCGGAAGGCAGGAACTCGTTGTAGGGGTCGAAGGCGACTTCGATCCCGCCGTCGATCCCGTAGTCCATGCGCAGGCGCGCGCCGAAGGTGACCGTGACGATCCAGGCGTCGAAGATCGGCACGGTGTACTCGAAGATCGTCCGGGAACCGCTGAAGATCGCAGGCTTGCAGAGGCGGAAGCAGAGCTTCCCGGCGTCCTGGGCGCGGAGGCAGCCGATGGAGCGGATGGGGAAGCTCTCGTCCACCAGCTTCCGGTCGAGGAACTGGACGAGCAGCTCGCCCGCGAGCTCGGCCGGAAACCGGTCGTAGCGCGCGTCGTCGAGCGTGAAGAAGAGCGCGGAGGAGAGCGCGGCGCGAGCGCGGTTCTCGATCCGAACGTCCTCCGCGAGGCACGCCCCGTCCCAGAGGCAGAGGTCTCCGAGGACGATCGGAGAGCTGAGGTCCGCGACCCCGTTCCGTCCGTTGGGAAACCTCCCCTCGAGGCGATACGCGCGGCGTCTCGGCTCGAACGAGAGCTTCGCCGTCACGTAATCCCCGAGGGCGAAGTCGCTCCGCCACGGGAGGGGCAGATCCCAGGCGTCGACTTCCGTCGCGCGGGAGACCATCAGCGGATCCGTGCCGCCGGCCGGGAAGACGGTGTAGAAGACTCGAAGCGGCGCGCCGTCCCGGGAAGCTCCGGGCTTGGGCTGGACCCTCGAGAAGTCGATGTCGGCGCGCCACAGGCACTCCCGCCGGAGCGCCTCGCTCCGATCTCCGTCCACGGGCTCGGCCGGGAACTCGATCGCTTCGCCTCCCTCGGGGTACTGCACCCAGAACGTGACGGGGTGCTCGGGGTGCAAGCCCTCGGCGCCCGGCCACACGTAGGTGTAGAAGGCCACGGTGTGCGGCACGACCCGCCCTCGCGGGCACCCGTCGGGACCGATCTCGAGCCGGGCCCGCGTCGCCTCGTGCCCGACGAACACGTTCGGCCTCTCGACGCCGAACTCGTTGTAGACGCGCGAGGCCTCGAGCCGCTCGGGAGGGGCGCCCGGCTCGTCGATCCGGAGGAAGAGCCCTCGGGAGAGGGCGCTCCCCTCGTCGCAATTCGCCCCCACGGCCGTGACGAGCACCCGGTACTCGCCGTCGCTCGAGTAGGAGTGCGAGACCGAGTTGCCGGCGGTGACCGCCTGGGCCCCGTCGCCGAAGTCCCAGCGGTACTGGGTCACGGGCGCGGACTCCGGCTTCAATTCCACCGAGAACGAGAACGTGCGCCGCGGCTCGGGCGGAGGGGACCCCGGGAGGAAGGGGCGCGGCATGTCGCCGAGACCGGTCTCCGCGTACGCGAGCGTCCGGATCGCGACGGATGGCTCTTCCGCTCCCAGCGCGGTCACCCGCAGGAGGATGCAGGGCGAGTAGACCCCGAGGATGCGGCCGAGCTCCTCGACGCTACAGCCTTCGCACTCCGAGCACCGGAGGTACTGCTCGCGCGTCCACCGGTCGCCGTCCTCATAGAGGAAGTAGTTCCAGAAAGCCGGCTGGTCGTCGAAGTGGAGGAGGACCGCCGCGTCCTCGCCCTCGGGAGCCTCGAGGGCGAGCGTGAAGTAGAGATCCCTTCCCCCGAGAGCCTCGCCGAGATCCAGACGCTCCTGCCCGTATCCCGGCTCCCAGGGCTCGAGTCCCGCGGGGTTCACCCAGACGCGCGTCGAGATCCACTCGGGCCGCCCCACGGTCCTCGGGAGCGCGATCTCCTGGTCGCGGAGGGTCCGGTGTTCCGGCGTCCCGTCCTGCCCGGTCGTGAAGAAACCGCTCCGGATCCTGAGCCGGAGCCTCGCGTTCGGGGAGGGTGCGCTCGTGAGCGTCGCGAGCGCGCGGAAGATGAGTCGGTCGACGGGGCCCAGAGAGGTCGAGGACGGCACGTGGATGAGGCCGCCGTACTCCTCGCCGGGCCCGATCTTCCGCGTCGCGTCGCCGGGCCTCCCCGTGGAGGGCCCGGCCCAGAGATCCCCGCCGCACGGCTCGATCGGTGGGAGATCCGCTTGCGTCTCGGATCCGTCGATCCCCGCGTCGTCGTCGCCTTCCACGTAGATCGTGAAGGAGTCTCCGCCCGCGAGCGAGGACGCATCGAAATAGAGGCTCGTCGAGTCGCCCGCGATCGTATAGGTCTCTCCGTCCGGGCCGCGGATGGTGATCGCATCGTAGGAGCCCAAGTTGTCCCACTGGAGGGTGCCTCCGCCAGAGGCGTCTCTCGTGAACCGCACGTTCGCGACGCCCGGCTGGGCCCTCCGGCCGAAGTAGAATCCGCCCGGGAGTTCGAGCCTCCCCGCTCCATCCGTCACCGCCACGTCCGCGAGCCCGGCGTCGCCGGGACCTACGGCCGGAGTCTCCACGAGGACGGAGGAAGCTTCGACGCTCAGCACCCGCGCGCGATGCTTCCCGAGCGCCACCCGGGATACCGGAGGCGCGAGCCCTTCGACCGCGATCCTCACCTGCGTGCCGCCGGAGAGCGGCGCCCACTCGGGCGTCACGGATGCGATCCGCCGCGCGTCGCGGTAGCGGAACGCGTTCGGGAGGCTGAAGGACCCGACGCCGACCGGCACGTACCCTTCGCCCGCCGCGGGGGGCGTGAGAGCTTCGATGGTCGTCGCGCTCAAGCAGCGCGCCGCCGGGGCCGGAATTCCGCCGAAGGTCACGCGCATGCCCGGCGCAAACCCGCTCCCTCGGATCGCGACCGGCGTCCCTCCGGAGCGCGGGCCCGCCGGAGGCTCCACGCGAGTCACTCGCACCGCCGCCGGCTTCGAGGCGTTGAGGAGCACTTCGACCTCGGTCGCCTCGGCGATCAGTTCCGGCGCTCCGTTCCCGTCGAGGTCCGCGACCGCGACGCGCTGGGGATACCGGGCCAGGAGGAAGGCCTCTCCGCTCGGGAAACCTCCGTATCCGTCGTTCCTTCGGAGCACCGCGGCCGAGCGGCCTCCGCCGCCCGGATCGGGATCCGCCGCGCCGCAGAGGAGGTCCAGGTCGCCGTCCAGGTCCACGTCGGCGATCCGGAGCCCGCGCGGCAGGTCGCCCGCTGCGAACTCCACGGGGTCGCCGAAGGAGAATCCGCCCCGCCCGCGCCAGAGGACGAAGCGCTCGGCGGAGGCATCGAGCGCGATCACATCGGGGAGCCTGTCGGCGTCCACGTCCCCGGCCGCGAGATCGCCTCCGGCGGAGGGGCGTCCGAGGGGCAGCGCGGGCAGGACGCGCTGCGCTCCGAAACCGCCCGCGCCGTCTCCGGGGAGGACCGCGACCGCGCGGGTTCCCGTGGTCGCGAGAAGGCAATCGAGGCGTCCATCGCGGTCGAGGTCCGCGAGGCACACTTGGCCGGAGAGGAAGCCCGACGCGAGCGAAACGCCGAAGCTCCTCGGCTCCTCGAA
This sequence comes from Acidobacteriota bacterium, assembly GCA_037446795.1. Lineage (GTDB taxonomy): Bacteria > Acidobacteriota > Polarisedimenticolia > Polarisedimenticolales > JBBIHW01 > JBBIHW01. The sequence continues at coordinate 80 of JBBIHW010000297.1, read as the reverse complement.
CCCGCCGGTCCCGTCCCCGCGGATCGCGTACGCTTTGTCGGATCCGTACGAGCCGACGACCGCGTCGGGGTACGCATACG
>JBBIHW010000296.1:0-4286 GCA_037446795.1 Acidobacteriota bacterium | reverse complement strand
GAGGCCCTGGCGAGCCCGTTCCGCGACGAGCTCGCCACGCGGCCCGGCCCCGGCCGTTTCCCGGTGGCCGCGATCCTCGCGCCGCAGAAGGCCGCCGCGGTTCGCCTCGAGCCGCTCGGACGCGCGGCGCTCGAGGCGCGCGTTCTCGCGAACCTGCTCTACACGGCGCGCGCGCTCGGGTCGGACGCGAGGGTGGAGGCCGCCCTGGGCTCGATCGCGTCCGCGGCACCGGCCTTCGCCTTCGGCTTCCCGCCGGACGGAGACTTCCTCGATCACCTCCGGCGGCTCTGAGCCGGCGCCCCTCCTAGAATGGGGGTCATGACGGTCGCCGGCACCGGGCTCCTGCAGGAGCGGCTCGAGGGGCTGCCCGACCGGCCCGGGGTCTATATCTACCGGAGCGCGACGGGCGAGATCCTCTACGTCGGCAAGGCGCGCTCGCTGCGCAGCCGCGTCCGCTCCTACTTCCAGCCCTCGGCCCAGCACCCGCCGCGCATCGCGCGCCTCGTGGAGGAGGTGCGGGACCTCGAGGTCATCGTCACCGACACCGAGGTCGAGGCGCTCATCCTCGAGTCGAACCTGATCAAGCGGGAGAAGCCGCCCTACAACGTCGTCCTCCGCGACGACAAGAGCTTCCCCTACCTGAAGCTGTCGGTCGAGGACGACTACCCCCGCGTCTCGCTCGTGCGCAGGCCGAAACTCGACGGGAACCTCTACGTGGGCCCGTGCCTTCCGGCCTCGGTGGCCTGGCGCTCCATGCGCCTCGTCCAGCGCTACTTCCGCGTGGCGACCTGCAAGGAGGTGTTCGACGGCAAGCGGCGCCCCTGCCTCTACTACCACCTGGACCAGTGCCTGGCCCCCTGCGCGGGCAAGACGAGCACGGAGGAGTACGGCCGCGCGGTGCGCGACGCGCGGTTGTTCCTCGAAGGGCGCGACCGGGAACTCGTCTCCTCGCTCGAGACCCAGATGCGCGCCGCGAGCGAGGCGCAGGAGTACGAGCGGGCCGCCCGATTCCGGGACACGCTCGCGGTGGTCCGCAGGCTCGGCGAGCGCCAGCGGTTCCTGTCCGTGGGGCTCGAGGAGCAGGACTATTTCGCCCACCACGCCGAGGGCTCGCAGGCCGCCCTCGAGCTGTTCCAGATGCGCGAGGGGAAGGTGCAGGCCCGCCGCGAGTTCACGTTCGAGGGGATCGAGGTGGAGCCGGCCGCCTTCTACGCCACCGTCCTCGCCCAGTACTACGCGGAGGCGGACCCGCCACCCGAGATCCACGTCCCGAACCTCCCGGCCGAGCCCGAGCTGCTGGAGAGGTGGCTCGGCGAGCGGCGCGGAGGGCGTGTCCAGATCAAGGTCCCGGAGCGGGGGCCGAAGAAGAAGTTCCTCGACATCGTCCGCCGCAACGCCGCTCTCGCGTTCGAGGCGCGGTTCCGGGCGGCCCACGCGCACGGCGTCGAGGTGCTCGAGGCGCTCGCGGCTGTCGCGGGACTGGACGAGCCTCCCTACCGGATCGAGTGCTTCGACATCTCCAACCTGCACGGGACCGACTCGGTGGCTTCCCTCGTGGTCTGGGAAGGAGGCAAGCCGAAGAAGTCGGACTACCGCACGTTCGCGATCCGCGGTGTCGCCGGCCCGGACGACTTCGCCTCGATCGCCGAGGCCGTCACCCGCCGCTACCGCCGGCTGCTGGCCGAGGCGAGGAGGCTGCCGGACCTCGTCCTGCTCGACGGGGGAGCGGGCCAGCTCGGCGCCGCGGTGCGGGCCCTCGCCGCCGAGGGGCTGCCCACGCTGCCGATGCTCGCCCTCGCGAAGCGGGACGAGGAGATCTACCTGCAAGGGGGAGGCGAGCCGGTGCGCCTCGATCGCAGCTCTCCCGTGCTTCACCTGCTCCAGAGGATGCGCGACGAGGCTCACCGGTTCGCCGTGAGCCACCACAGGAGGAAGCGCTCCAGGCGGACGATCCGCACCGCCCTCCTCGACGTGCCGGGAGTGGGGCCGGTGAAGGCCCGGAAGCTGCTCCGCGAGTTCGGCAGCCTCGAAGGGGTGCGCGACGCGCCGGCGGCCGCCCTCGCCCGCGTGGTCGGGTCCCGGACCGCGCAGGCCATCGCCTCCGCCCTGGGTGCCGCACGCCGATCCTGACGGGCCGGTTGTTCGCGGCGCCTTGGGGTCCCTATATTCCCCCGCGCCCGAGGTACCGGGCCCCGGTGGGCAAGACATGAGGCTCGTCCGGTCCATCCTGGGGGGGCTGTGCCTGGTCCTCGCGATCGGTGCCGGGGCGGCGCTGAGCGCGACCGGGGTCGGCGTGCACCGCGCCACCCACCCCCCGCGGGCGAGCGGGGAGAGCCCGGTCGTGGCGAGCGCGCTGGTCGCGCTCGAACCCGTGCGGTTCCAGGCCACCGACGGCGTCGAGCTCGCGGCGTGGCTCGTGCGGGGCAAGCCCGGGGGGGCGACCGTCGTGCTCTGCCACGCCCTCGGCGACAGCAAGGCCTCGCTGCTGCACTTGGCGGTGACCCTCGAGCGGCGCGGCTTCACGATGCTCCTGCTCGACTTCCGGGGGCACGGCGAGAGCGCGGGATCTCGCTCCACGCTCGGGGTGGAGGAAAAGCGCGACGTGATCGGCGCCGTGGACTACCTGGCCCGTCTTCCCGGCGTGAACGCGAAGAAGATCGGGGTCTACGGGGTCGGCCTCGGAGCGCACGCGGCCGTGCTCGCCGCGAGGGATCGGCCCGCGCTGCGGGTGCTCGTTCTGGACGGCCTCTATCCGGACGCCTCCTACCCGCTCGTCCGATCGGTGTTCGCGGGGTGGCCGTTCGGGATACGGCGCCTCGGCTTCCTGCCCACGGCCGTCTTCGACGTCGTCCACCGGACGCGGATCGCGTCGAACCGGGCCGCCGACGTCCTGCCGGCGCTCCACGGGCGGGACATCCTGCTGGTGGCCCCGGCCGGCGACTCCGCGCTCGCCGCGGAGATGGAGCGCCTGTACCGGTCCATCCCGCACCGGCGAGACACCGAGGCGAGCCTCGTCACGATGCCCGCGACCCTGTCCGGCGGGCTTTACGGAGAGCACCTCGAGCGATATCAGGACCGGGTGACGGCCTTCTTCGAGACGCGCCTCGCCCGGATGTGAGGCCGCGGAGCGGGTGATACCCTAGCGGGCCCGACATGACGGTGGCCGCCGCGGCGGAGCTCGAGACGTATCTCGCGGAGGGCCGGCGCCGGATCGAGGACGCCCTCGATCGCGCGTTGCCGCCGCTCGGCACCCCGCCTCCCCTCCTCCACGAGGCCATGCGCTACACCTTGCTGCTGCCCGGCAAGAGGCTGCGCGGGATCCTCGTTCTGGCGGCGTCCGATCTGCTGCGGGGGCGGCGCGAGGCCGCGCTGTCGTTCGGGTGCGCGGTCGAGATGGTCCACGCCGCGTCGCTGATCGTGGACGACCTGCCGTGCATGGACGACGCGACGATCCGCCGCGGCAAGAAGGCGCTCCATCTCGCGCTCGGCGAGGCGAACGCGATCCTGGCCGCGATCGGCCTGCTCAACGGCGCGTTCGCCGTCCTGCAGCGCGCCCCCGACCTGGGCGCCCGCGAGCGGTCCGAGGCGACCGCCGCGCTGGCGGCGGCGATCGGGGCGGAGGGGCTCGTCGGCGGACAGGTCGCCGACCTCGAGAACACCGGCAAGCGCGTGGGCCTCGAGGAGCTCGAGTACGTGCACAGCCACAAGACGGGCGCGCTGTTCATCGCCGCCGCCGAGCTCGGGGCCATCGCCGCAGGCGGCCGGTCGCGCAGGATCGAGCCGCTGCGCAGATACGCCAAGAACCTCGGCCTCGCCTTCCAGATCACGGACGACCTCCTCGACTACAGCGGGAGCCCGGAGACGACGGGCAAGGACGCGGGGCTCGATCGGGACCGGACGACGTTCGTGAACCTGTGCGGCATTGACGGGGCGCGCAGGCTCGTGGACGAGCTGATCGGCGCCGCGATCGCGGCGCTCGAGCCCTTCGGCCGCCGCGCGGCGATCCTCGTCTCGCTGGCCGAATTCGTTCGGCTCCGGGACCGGTAGGGCGTGGATCCCGGCCGCGCGGGCTACGAGGAGGTGCGCCGCAAGCTGCGCGAGCGGGGCTACCTCGAGGGCCGGATCGAGACGTTCGTCCTCAAGGACCTCCTCGGACCCGGCTCCTACGTGCGGCACCTGGTGCGGACCGGGCTCAAGGCAGCGCTGCTCGGGGCGCCCCTTCTCGGCGCCGTTCTCGCCGCTGCAGCCGTCGCCGCGAACCGCCCGCTGCTGGGCGCGGCCGACGC
>JBBIHW010000295.1:0-4299 GCA_037446795.1 Acidobacteriota bacterium | reverse complement strand
CCGCCCCGCGAGCCGAGCCCCGGGCGGACCGGACGAGCGGGATCACGAGAACGCCCCCCTCCGCCAGCTGCTGCAGGAGAGGAGCGGGCACCTCGGGTGCAGCGGCCGTCACCACGATGCCGCGGTACGGGGCGAACTCGCTCCACCCGAAGCTGCCGTCGAAGATCTTGAAGTGGACGTTCTCGATGCCGAGGCCCCGCACGGCTTGCCGCGCGCGGCGGGAGAGCGAGGCGATCCGCTCGACCGTGTAGACCTGCTCGAACAGGTGCGCCAGCACCGCCGCGTGGTAGCCGGAGCCGGTCCCGATCTCGAGCACGCGGCCCGTGCCGTCCGGCTCGAGCAGTTCGCTCATGCGGGCCACGAGCGCGGGCTGGGTCAGCGACTGGCCGTCGCCGATCGGGAGCGCCGCGTTCGCGTACGCGCGCGCCCGCAGGGCCTCGTCCACGAAACATTCCCGGGGAACCGAGGCCATGGCCTCGAGCACGAGCCGGTTGGCGATGCCCGCCGCCTCGAGACCCCGCATCATGCGCCGGCGCCGCGGGTCCGCCTTCAAGGAAGCTCCATACACCAGGAGGCGAGGGCCGCGAGGGAAGGGGCATGGGTCATGTCGGCGTGCAGGGGGGTGACGGACACGAAGCCCTCCTCGATCGCCCGATGGTCGCCGTCGGGCTCTCCCGAGGGCGTGGTGTCCGCCGCCGCGATCCAGTAGTACGGGCGCCCGGCCGGATCCATCCGCTCGACGACGGCCGTCCGATACGAGCGGGTTCCCTGCCTCGTGATGCGCACCCCTCGCGGCTCCCGGTCGGGCACGTTGACGTTGAGGAAGACCCCTTCGGGAAGCCCACGCTCCAGGACGCGCTCGGCGAGGCTGCGCGCGAAGCGGGCGGCCGTCCGATAGTTCGCCTCGCCGCGCTCGTCCGTGGCGGCGGAGACGGCGAGCGACGGGATCCGGAGCAGCGTCCCCTCGAGCGCCCCGGCCACGGTGCCCGAGTACGTCACGTCGTCTCCGAGGTTGAGCCCGCGATTGATGCCGGACAGCAGCAGGTCGGGCTTGCGCCCTCCGGTCAGGCTGAAGGCGCCGAGGTGCACGCAGTCGGTCGGCGTGCCGTCCACCCGGTAGCGACCCGGGCTCGTCTCCCACACCCGGAGCGGGCGCGCGACCGTCAGGGAGTGCGCCGTCGCGCTCTGCTCCCGATCGGGAGCGACGACGACGAGCGCGCCGAGGCCCTCGACCGCGCGCACGAGCTCGGCGAGGCCGGGAGCGTCGTAGCCGTCGTCGTTCGTGACGAGGATCAGAGGCGGGCTCCCGGGGACGCGCACGGGGATCTCCGTCAACGCGATCGAGGCTCGGAAGCCGCGTTCCGTCCTGGTGGCGGAGGGAGAGTGGTCGGGGCGACTGGATTTGAACCAGCGACCACTTGCACCCCAAGCAAGTGCGCTACCAGGCTGCGCCACGCCCCGACCCGGGACGCCACGAGCGGCGCGAGCTGCCGGTTCCGCTCCGCAGCGCCCGCCGCAGGGTGTCGGTTATGGTACGGGACGCGCCGCGCGCGCGTCAAGCGTCGGGAGGCCGCGGGGAGTCGCTGCGCCGCAACTCGAGCGGGCGGAGCAGCGACTCGAGCGCCCGCTCGACGAGTTCTGCGGTCCGAAGGGCCTTCCTGCGCCGCTCGGCCTGGGCAGCCGCGAGGGCCTCGCGCAGTTGCTCGACGCGGATCCCGAGATCGTCGCCCGGGGCGGCGCTCCTCCGATCCGACGGCTCGGGCAGGAAGTCGGCGACGCTCTCGCCCGCTCCCCGCCCGGCGCCGGGCGACGGGCCTGCGGCACCGGACGGTTCGTGCCCGGCCCCCGGGACTTTCCGAGACGCCTTCGCCGGCCCGCTCGGCGCAGGTGCGGGCGGCTTCTCCCCCAGTTCCTCTTCGAGCCTGCGCCGCGCGGCCGCGATCGTGTACTCCTCGTCGTGGAGCAGCCTCTTGATGCGCAGGACGAGCTCGACATCCTGGCGCGTGTACACCTTCTGGCCCGCACGATTCTTCCTGGGGACGAGCTGCGGGAACTCGTTCTCCCAGAAGCGCAGGACGTACGGCTGCGTCTCGGTGTACTGGCAGACCTCGCTCACCTTGTAGAACGCCTTGTCGGGAATGCGGCTCAAGGCTCCCTCCCTCCGTCGCCAAGGGACGGTGCGAGTATATACCGGTCGCCCGCCCGGACCGAGAGCCACCGCCGACAGCCGCTAGTCGCCCTCTCGCGGGGGCTCGTCCCGCGTCCCGGCTCGGCCGTAGTCGTCCTCGAGCCGGACGACATCGTCGAGCTCGGGAGTGGACACCTCGAACAGGAGCACGTCGGTGACCGCGCGGAAGCGGTGGACGGTTCGCGGGGCAATGTGGTGGGAGGAGCCCGCCTCGAGCCGGAGCCTGCGCTGCTCGGCGCCCGCGCCCAGGACGAGCTCCAACGTTCCCTCGTGCACGTAGAAGGCCTCGTCCTTCCTCTCGTGATACTGAAGGCTCAGCTGGTGGCCGGCGCGCACGAAGATGACCTTTCCCGCGTAGCGCTCCGTGCGCACGAAGCGGAGCTCGTAGCCCCAGGGCTTGTCCACCCGATCCGCGCTCATGGTCCCCCCCCTCCCCGACCCGGCGCTCCTGTCCGTGGCGAGATCAAGCCTTCTCGACGGACCGAAGCTTCTCGAGGCGCTTCTCGATCTCCTCCGCCGTGCTGTTCTCGATCAGCTCCTCGGCGAGACGCGTCGCGTCGGCCGCCCGCACCCGACGCACGGCTTCGCGGATGGGAGCGACGGCGCGCGGCGGGACCGACAGCTCTCTCAGGCCGAGCCCCACGAGGAGCTCCGCCAGTCTCGGGTCGGCGGCCATCTCCCCGCAGAGGGAAACGGGAAGGCCCCGAGCGTCCGCGGTCCGGACGACGAACCGGACCATCCGAAGGATGGCTGGATGGAGCGGCTGGTAGAGATAGGCCACCGCGTCGTCGCCGCGGTCCACGGCGAGAGCGTACTGGATCAGATCGTTGGTTCCGATGCTCACGAAGTCCGCCTCTCGACACAGGACGTCCGCCGCGACGGCCGCGGCGGGCACCTCGATCATGATGCCCAGCGGCACGTCGGCGCGACACGCCACTCCGCCGGCCTTCAGCTGCTCCGCCTCCTCGGCGAGGATCGCCCGGACGCTGCGTACTTCGTCCACGGTGCTCACGAGCGGAAGCAGCACGCGCACGTCCCCGTGGACGGCGGCCCTCAGCAGGCCCCGGATCTGGGGCCGGAACACGTCGGGCCGCTTCAGGCACAACCGCAGCGCGCGCAGCCCCAGGACCGGAGACGCGTCGGCGCGATCCAGGAGGCGGTGGAAGTACTTCTCCCCTCCCAGGTCCAGCGTCCGAATGACGGCGGGCTCGGGGAAGACGCCCTCGGCGAGCTGCCGGTACGTCCGGTAGTGGTCCTGTTCGGTGGGCAGCTCGGGATCGCAGGCCAGGAACAGGAACTCGGAGCGGTAGAGGCCGATGCCGCGCGCCCCGTACCGGTGGACCGCGGGGACCTCCTCGGGGAGCTCGACGTTGGCTCGGATCTGGATCTCCACCCCGTCGCGCGTCACGGCGGGGAGGTTGCGCGACCGGGCCATCTCGCGCTCCGCAGCGCGCCAGGCACGCTGCCACTCCCGCGCCGCCGCCACAGCGGCCGCGTCCGGCCGCAGCTCGACGATGCCGTGGTCGCCGTCCACGACGATCTCGTCGCCCGTCCGCGCCCGCTCCGACAGGTCGTGCAGGCCCACCACAGCGGGCAGCGAGAGGGCTTGGGCCAGGATCGCCGTGTGGGACGTCCGCCCGCCGACGTCCGTCGCGATCCCGACGATGCCCGCTCTCGCGAGGGTCACGGCGTCGGCCGGGCCCAGCGTGTGGGCCACGATGACCACGGGCCCCTCGGGACGGGCCGGGGGTCCCGCGGCCTGGGCCCGCAGCAGGCGCTGGAGTCTGCGGTGCACGTCCGCGAGGTCTCCAGCCCGGTCTCGGAAGTACGGGTCGCCCACCTCCTCCAGTCGGCGTGCGAACAGCTTCACGGCCTCTTGAAGAGCCCAGCTCGCGCTGATGCGTCCGACGCGGATCCGCCGGACGGTCTCCGCCACGAGGCTCGGGTCCCCCAGCATGAGTCGCTCGGCCTCGAGCACGCCGCCGTAGCGGACCCCGAGGCTCTTCGCCGCGAGATCGTCCGTGTCCGCGATCTCCGGCAGCGTGTCGCGGTCCTGCGCGCCGCCGGCTCCGGCCGGCGGATCCTGCGGCGCGCCTTGCAGCAGCGCGGTG
>JBBIHW010000294.1:0-4309 GCA_037446795.1 Acidobacteriota bacterium | reverse complement strand
GCGTTCCGACATCTCGTCGCAGGCGCTCGGCATCTCGACCTCCCGTCCGGGCGCGAGCTCGTAGAGGCTCACGTCCACGGAGCGGTTGCGATTGTGCCTCGACCCCTTGGTCGGACCGGCCGCGAAGGCGCGCGGACGTCGAGGCGGATGGTCGGAGCGAGCTTGACGGGCTCCACCAAGTCCGGCTCGCGGAAGGCGCTGGGATCGGGGGGCGGGCCGCTCGGCTGCGCGCCGCTCTCGAGGAAGGCCGGGGCGAGGACCGACGACGCGAGACCCAGGGCTCGATGTGCCATGGCTTCCTCCCTGCCGAGGGAGGATCGTGCGTGGGGGCCGCCGACTCAGCGCCGGAACAGCGTGCGGAGTCCTTCATCGGCGTCGGGCCGCCGGGAGGCCTCCCGCAGATCCGCGACCACGGCCAGCGCCTCGGCATTGTCCGGCTCCCAGCGCAGCCCCTCGCGGGCGGCCTCCAAGGCCTCCCGCCACCGGCCCTGGAGCTTGAAGAGGTGGGCGAGGGCCACGTGCGGCGCGGCCTTCGCGGGCTCGAGCTCGGCGGCGCGCCTCAGGTGGGACTCCGCCTCGGAGCGCCGGCGGGAGCTGCGGGTGAGCAGCCGCCCCAACTCGAGCCGGTAGTCCGCCTGCTCGGGGTCGAGCTGGACCGCGTTCTCGAGGAACGCCGTGGCCTCGGTCCACCGCATCTTCTCGACGAGGGCACGTCCTCGGAGGAAATTCTGGCGGGCGATGCGCGCCGTGTCGCCTCCGCGCGCCCCCCCGGCCTCCTCGCCGATCGCCGCGCGCCGCTCGTACTCGGCTCGGGACTCCGGATTCGAGAGCGTGTTGTAGGCCTCCGTGACCGAGGTGAAGAAGCCCTCGAAGCGGGGGAGCAGGTCCCGGAGTGACCCCGACCGGAAGCGGTCCGGATGGTAGCGGCGCGCGATGGCGTAGTAAGCCTCGCGGACCTTCTCGGGCGGCGCGCCCCGGTCGAGCCCCAGCACCGCGTACGGATCGCCGCTCTCCGCGGAGGCGAGCCGCGCGAGACACTCCTCGCGCGTGAGCGGAGGTTCTCCCGCACGGGGATCGCGCCGCGGGGACGGCTGCCCGGCGGTCTCCACGAGCCCGGCGAGGAGGAGCCCGTGGAGCGCGCGGAGCGACTCCGGCTCGGGGACCGCTGCCGTGCTCACCAGCTCCGCGACGCTCGTCCCGCCGTCGCACCGCTCGAGGAGGGCACGCGCCACGGGGTCGAGCATCCCGGGCTCGGCTCCCGCGGCACGCCGCAGCAGGAGCGCGGGGCTCCCGATGCGCCGGCGGACCACGTCGAGCGCGGGAGGGTCTCGCCTTGCGTAGCCGAGGACGAGGGCCACGGGCGAGAGCGAGACGGGCGTCTCGCCTTCCAGGTTCGGCCTGCCCGGGGCGAACTCGACCGCTCCATCGGGCCAGGCCATGGTCGAGAACAGCAGCTCCTCGAGCCTCGCCTCGAGCGCGGCCCGGAGGTCCGCCTCCCGGACCAGGCCGCGCCCAAGGAGGATCGAGGAGCACGCGCGCTTGCCGGCGGTCGCTGATTCGCGGAGCGCGGCGCGCGAGGCAGGGTCCAGGAGTCCCTTCTTCTCGAGGACCTCCTCGACCTGCTCCTCGAGGACGTTGCTGGCGGCCAAGACGAGGCGGCCGCCCTCGAGGCAGAACAACCGGCGGAGCTTTCCCCGCGTCGCCTTGAGGATGCCCGAGCCCTTTCGCAGCTCCTGGCCGACGAGAAGCCGGGCGATCGTCTGGTCGAGGAGGGCCGGAGGCTTCACGGCTGGTCGCCCCCGCTGGCGTGGACCTCCACCGCCCACCGCCGGCACAGCTCCTCGTACGGAGCGCCGTAGGCGGCCTCGAGCGCCGCGGCGGCCGCCTCGCCGCGCCCGAGACGGTCGAGGAGCTCGAGCAGGCCGTCCCATCCCCGGAGCGACTCGAGGAACGACGTCAGGGAGAGCGCGGCCGGGTAGCTCAGTCCCCGCGACTCCCAGCTCTCGGGCTCTGCCGAGCCGAGCAGCGACCGCACCTTCGCCACGTCCGCCCGCGTCAGCGGCCGTCCCTCGAAGCGCTGGGCGATCCCCTCGTGGAGCCACCGCGGGCAGTTGCCGCGCGTCTTCGACTGCACGAAGGCGTGGGCGAGCTCGTGGACGAGCACGCGCCGGGCGCGTCCGTCGAGGCGCGAGAGCCCACCGAGGGGGACGCGGATCTTGCCGTCGTAGACCCCTCTGACCGCCTCGCCCACCTGGGTCACGTCGCGGAACTGCTGGGCGGGATAGAGGAGCACGGTGATGGGCTGTTCCGGGGCGTGCCGGAACGCCCCGCTCAGCTCCGCGTAGCGCTCCTCGAGGTGATCGAGGACGTCGGCCGCGAGCGACCGATCGAGCGTCCCCTCGTATCGCAGATTGAAGTGGGCGGCCGCGGAAAACGCGAAGTCGCGGCCCGCCTGGAGCTCGCGCGCCGCCCGCTCGATCTTCGAGCGCCGCCGGTCGTTCGGGACGAGCCGGAAGGCCTCGAGCCAGGCCTCCTGCGCCAGGTCCACGCGTTCCTCTCGATCTCGAAGGTCCCCCAGGAGCTCGTGGAGGTCGGCGCTCGTCGGATCCTGCGCGAGCCCGTCGAGAACGACGGACAGCGCCAGCGGATCCCGTCCGAGAGCCATCGCCGCCACCGCGTAGCCAATCCGCGCCGAGGTCGAGACGGCCTCGAAGGAGATCGCCTCCCGGAAGCGGGCGGCCGCCCGCTCGTAGTCGCGGGCCGCGAGCGCGTCCCGCCCTTCGAGAAGCAGCTCCCGAAGCCGTCGCGATCCGTCGTCCTGTCGCTCTTCTCTGTTCGCTCGCTCAGGCGACGGACCCGACCCCGAGGCAGGGGAGCGCGCGATCCCCTCCGGTCGCGGCTCCTTGCCGCCCGCGCGGCCGCCCGGAGGCGTCCTCTCGATCCGCACGACGATGGATTTCGGGATGCTGATGCTCCCGGAATCCCCTTCGATGTGGATCTGGGCGCCGTCTTCCACCCAGGAGTCGGCCTCGACCACGCCTCCGCCCTCGAGGTGGATCCGGTCGGCCCGTGCGACCACCGCGAGGGAGAGCCCGAGCGAGAGGATCAGCGACCGCGCCAGCCGTCGCGTCACGGGAGCACCTCGGCGACGCGCACGGCGCGCGGCCTCGGCTCGGCGGCTCGCAACGCGCCGGGAAGGTCCGCCGCCCTCGCGGCTTCCTCCCGCGACGCGTACGTGCCCCAGCAAATCCTGAAGCAGGCCCGGCCCGCGACCACGGCCGGGAGGACGTAGAACGAGGAGCTGCCCCGCGACTCGCGCAGCAACCGCTCCACGTTGGACAGCCTGCAGGCGACCGCGAGCTGTGCCGTGTACCGATCGGGAAACCGGGAGAGCCGGGCGACATCGGTCCGCGCCCGCTCGGCGAGGGATTCGGCGGCACCCGGAGGTTCCGGAGGGGCGGACGGCTCGGCGATCGTCGCGCCACCGGGCAGGCGGGTCCCGGCGCCCTCGGACGGCTTCACCGGCTCGCCCCCGCTTGGCGCGAGCGTCGCGCCTCGGGCGTCCGGAAGGGCGGGGACTCCCGGGTCGGCGGGGCCGACCGGGGTCGAAGCGAGCGGCCGGGGCTTCCCCCCCGCGTCGGAGTCGGATTCGAGAACGCCCGCGAGCGTCACGATCCCGAGCACCGAGAGCCCCAGGACCGCAGCCGCAGCGGCGTGGGACCGTCGCGCGTGCGCCGCGAGCGCGACTTGTCCGGATGCGGTCTCGTCGCTGCCGTCCACGCCGTCCACCTCCTGGCCCCGGTTCGCCCGTCGTCGAATATAGGTTGAATCCTGCCGGAGTTGAAGGGGAGGGCGAGTGCGGCGCGGGTTCAGGCTCGTGTTAGGATCGAAGCTCGCGGGCGCCGTCGCGCGCCACGGGTCGAGACGAGGGATGCCGATGACGATCCGGGATCAAGAGGACGAGTGGTTCGCGCTGCACGAGGCCGAGCTGCTGCGCCAGGCCAGACGGGAGCGCCAGCGGCGCGAGCAGGAACAGCGTGCCCGGGAGGCGGAGGAGCGCCGGGAGCTCCATTGGATGAAGTGCCCGAAGTGCGGTGCCGATCTCCGCGCCGAGACGATCCAGGACGTGACCATCGACCGGTGCGCGGACTGCCAGGGGATCTTCCTCGACCGCGGGGAGCTCGAGGAGCTGCTGCTCAAGACCCGCGCGGCGCGCCGCGGCATCTTCCGGCGCCTCCTCGGCTTCGACAGCGACTAGGAATACTGAATCCGTGCGGATCGCAGATTTTGTTGGTGATTTTCTAGGCGG
>JBBIHW010000293.1:0-4324 GCA_037446795.1 Acidobacteriota bacterium | reverse complement strand
GTGACGGCCGGCTTCCGCCGGGGTGACGGCCGGCTTCCGCCGGGGTGACGGCCGGCTTCCGCCGGGGTGACGGCCGGCTTCCGCCGGGGTGACGGCCGGCTTCCGCCGGGGTGACGGCCGGCTTCCGCCGGGGTGACGGCCGGCTTCCGCCGGGGTGACGGCCGGCTTCCGCCGGGGTGACGGCCGGGGTGACGGCGCAACCTACGGGCGCGTCTCCACGCGATCCCCTCGAGCCACCTCGCGCACGGCCTGCAGGATCTTGGCCGTGGAGGTCCCGTTCTCGACCGTGAGGACGACGGCTCGGCCGAGCACCAGCCGCGGCAGGTCGCCGTTGTCACGGTACAGCGTGAGCAGGTCGCCGGGCCGGACGGTCTCGCCGCCGAGGTCCGTGTGGAGCAGGTAGCCGCCGCCGACGGCCGACAGTCGGTCCTCGAGCTCCACGACGTAGCCCTCCGGTCCTCCCGACGGCGTGACATCGTAGCGATCGAAGCGGCCGAGCGGCGGGATCATGGGCACCGGGATCTCCTGCCAGGGAACGAGCTCGTCGCCCGCGAGAACGTCCTCGCACGCGAACTCGATGACGGCGATCGCCCGATCCTCCTGCGCCACGAGGACCCGCGCGCGGCCGAGCCGCCTGACGTAGGAGCCGAGGTGCTGGCCCGTGACGGGGTGAACGACAGGGCTCGTCGCCCGCTCGATGGCGTAGCGCGCGCCGGGCTCGACCCCCTGCCCGCGACCGGCCGACAGGTACACGACGTCGCCCTGGGCCTGCGCCACCTTCTCGAGCTCGGCGCCCGCGATCCAGAGGCTCGACGACGGCCGATCGGAGGCGATGTACCCCGAGCAGTACAGGTCCGAAGCATCGGCGACGGGAACGAGAGGAGGCCGCACAGGAGCCGGCTCGCGAGGCTCCACCCTTCCGGGCCGCTCGGCCTCGGCCGGCGCTTCCTCCTCCTCGGCAGGAGGGGGGCCCTCGGGCGGCACGACGGTGGGCCTGCCCGGGACCACGAGCGGGTCTCCGGGGTAGATCCAGTGGCTGTCGAGGATGTACCGGTTCAGGTCCCAGATCTGCGGCCAGAGGAAGGGATTGTCGAGCCACTTGCCGGCCAGATCCCACAGCGTGTCCCCGCGCTGGATGATGTAGTCGTCGGGGCCGGCCTGGGGCGGATCCCACGGAGTCCAGTGGTCGCCGACCAGCTTCAGGTTCTTCGGCGGGCGCGTCGAGCCGGTTTCGGTCCCCCCCTCGGCGCCGAGAGCGGTGACTACGAAGAGGAGCCCGACCGCGGCCACCGGGACTCCGTGCCGGAACTTCCACCCCATGCTCATGCGCCACTCCTACGCATATTCGAGTATCGGCCGGCCAATCCTGGAGGAGCGTGGGTGATAAGTCAACGAGCCTCCCGAAAACGGGCGGACCGCGGCCAAATATAAGCGGCACAATCCCGAATTCAACCGCGGCCGGGCGCGGAATGTACGGAGCGGGCCAGGATGCCTATCCGGCTTCCGGACAGTAGAAGTCCAGGGCGGCCCGCCCGTATGTGGCGGTCCGGACGAGCCGAAAGGCGGGGGCGCCCTGGGCGGGGGCGCTGCGCGAGTCCCGCTCGAGCACGACGATCCCTCCGGGGGCGACCGTCCGTGCCGAGGCGAGGGCGTGCAGGAACGCCTCCCGCCTCCCGGAGGCGTACGGCGGATCGGAGAAGACGATGTCGAAGGGCCCCCCGAGCTTCCCCTTCCGCACGAGCCGCTCGGCCTCTCCCACGAGGACCACCGCGCGGTCGGTGACGCCGAGCGCGCGCGCGTTCTCGCGCAGCGTTTCCGCCGCCCCGCGGTCCGCCTCGAGGAACGTCGCGCGGCGCGCTCCGCGGCTCAGCGCCTCGAAGCCGATCGCGCCGCTGCCGGCGTACGCATCGAGGACTTCGCGCCCCGAGAGGTCGCCTCCGAGGATGCTGAAGAGGGCCTCGCGGACGCGGTCGGCCGTCGGCCGGACCCGGCCTCCCGGCGGGACCTCGAGCCGCCGACCCTTGAGGCTGCCTGCGACGATCCGGAGCGTGCCCGACCCGCGCCGGCGAGCGATCAGCTGCCCCAGAGGAAGGTCTCGATCTCGTGGTCGTCGAGCAGCCGGTCCGACCTCTTGGCGCGCTCGAAGATGCGCTCCACGCGCTCCTCGGTGGCCTCGAGGCCGCGCTGCTCGAGCCAGTAGACCACGTTCGAGCGGCCGCTCATGGGCCCGACGCGGATTCTCTGGCGAAATCCGAAGTCGCCCGCGGGAACGCCGGAGTAGATCCGGTCCGCGAGCCAGGCGTCCCCCTTGCGGAAGGCCTTGATGACGGCGGCCGCGTGGACCCCCGTCGCCGTCTCGAACGCGTCGCGGCCGACCACCGGATAGTTGGAGGCGATCGGCACGCCCACCGCCTCGCCCGCCGCCCGGCAGTACTCGCCGAGCCGGCTCAGGTCCCGATCGATCCAGCCGAGCAGCTTGAGGTTGACGAGGAGCAGGTCCATCTCGGCGTTGCCGCACCGCTCGCCGATGCCGAGCGCGCAGGCGTGAACGCGCGTCGCGCCCGCCTCGAAAGCGGCGAGGCAGTTGGCGAGGCCGAGGCCGCGGTCGCGATGACCGTGCCAGTCAATGCCCACCTCCCGCCCTCCGGCCTCGTCGAGAACGCCCCGGACGAAGCCGACGAGCCGCCGCGTTCCCGCGGGGGTCGCGTGTCCCACCGTGTCCGCCAGGCACACGCGGCGCGCTCCGAGCCGGACCGCCTGCCCGTAGAGCCTCCGCAGCGTCTCCGGCCGCGCCCGCGTCGTGTCCTCGGTCACGAACATCACCGGCAGGCCTGCGCGCACGGCGTATGCGATGGCTTCCTCGGACTGGCGCAGGAGGAAGTCCTCGTCCCATCCCTCGACGAACTGGCGGATCGGCGAGGAGCCGATGAACAGGCAGGTCTCGACGGGCAAGCCGGTGGCATCCGAGATCCGCAGGATCGGCTCGACGTCCCGGATCACGGTTCGGGCGGCGCAGTTGGGGCGGATCCGGAGCTTCGAGGCGGCGATCTCGCGGCAGAGCGCCTCCGCGTCGGCCTCCGCCCGCGGTCCGGCACCCGGAAGGCCCACGTCGGCCGTGTCTATCCCGAGGGCGTCCATGAGGTGGAGGATGCGGATCTTCGCCTCGATGGGAGGATCGAGCACGGATGGAGACTGGAGACCGTCCCGCAGCGTCTCGTCGTCGAGCATCACGACCGCGGGCCGCCCGCCGCTGCCTGCGGGCTCCTCCGCCACGTTCCAGTCGTGGATCAGCTCGTGCGTCACGTCGCCTCCGGGTCCCGCGCGCATCGTAGACGGCCCGAGCGAGCGGCGTCAACGAGCCCGGACGCCAGCCGTCGGCTCGTCACCCTGGCGAAAGCCCGTCACCCTGGCGAAAGCCCGTCACCCTGGCGAAAGCCCGGGTCCAGAACTGGATTCCGGCTTCCGCCGGACTGACAACCCCTCGGCTCAGAAGTAGCCCTTCCCCTTGAGGTACAGGAGGGTCGGGCGCATCGCGCGGATGTCGCCGCGCGCGATGAAGCGCGCCCGTACCGTCTCCCGGCCCTTCGGGAAATCGGCCGGCAGCGGCGGGAGCACGGCCTCGCTCAGCGCATCCGTGGCGGACCGGTCGAGCGGCACGCAGCCCGAGGCTGTCTCGAGCACGATGTCCGAGATGTCCCCGCTCGCCTCGATCGTGAAACGGATGCGGCTCTGGTGGTCGAGGAGGAAGCCTCCGCTCCAGGCCCACTTCTCGAAGTTGTCCACGGTGAGGTAGAGCCGGTTGTGCCAGGCGCGCCAGATGATCCAGTACACCTGGCGGCCGTAGTCGGCCCAGTCGTAGCTGCCGGTCTCGAACTCGAGGTTGCCCACGCCGAAGCCGGTCCGCGGCACGTCCCGCAGATCCACGCCGCCGAGCCCCCTGCCCCCTCCGCGGGGTGCGCCCGGAGGCGCGAGCCCCTTCTGTTCGAGCGAGCTCTCGAAGTCGCGGAGCCTGGCGAGCAGCGAGCGCGGGGACGGATCGGCGGACCGCTCGGCGCCCTCCCCCTCGTCTCGCCCGACCGCGGGGCTTCCGGGCACCGGCTCCGTCGCGGACCCTCCGGCGGCGCCCCGGCCGGGAAGCTCCGCGGCGAAGGCGGAGAGACTCAAGGACTCGGCGCGTCGCGGCGCGGGCTCGGGGCGCGGTGGAGGCGGCGCTTCGATGCGTTCCTCGCGGCGGCGCTCGGGCGCGGGCCTTCCGGCGGGCTCGGGCCGCCTCGGCTCGCGCAGCGGGACGAAGCTCACCTCCACGGGACGCTCCTCCATCGCG
>JBBIHW010000292.1:0-4336 GCA_037446795.1 Acidobacteriota bacterium | reverse complement strand
ACGACCGGGAGGACCGGCTGAGGCGGCGCCTGCTGCGGGAGGTGGACTCACCCCCGGAGCCGCTGGTGGCCGACCCTCTGCGCCGAATCGACTGGCGGGCCGCGCGAGACGCAGTCTGCTCGCAAGTCGTTGGTGGGCCGCGACATGGCCGCTGACTTCCCGCTCCCCAGCCGCGAGACGACATCGCCCGGGGCCGGGGCGGGTCGTACAGATCCCGGTCCAGCAGGCGCAGTGGACCCGTGCACCTCGAGCACCACCAACGGATCCTCCGTTACGAGCACCTCAGGCTGCGGTGCCCGGAGCGGGAGCGGAGGCTGCTTTCGTCTTTGGGGCAGCACGGGCAGCAGATCCCGATCGTGGTGGTGGCCTCCGAGGAGGAGGGTCGCTTCGTCGTCGTGGACGGCTACAAGCGCGTCCTGTCCAGCTTTTTCGAGAATCCTCCAGGCTCGATCGTGATCCGGCACGTGCGGGAGGCCGCGATCCGCATCCCGCCCAGGACGCGGCGCACCTCTTCGCGGCCGGGGACCACGGGGAGCTTGCTCTCCCGTGGCGGACGCATCAGCGCGAGCGACATCCACTTTCTGTAGAGCGTCTGCTCGAAGAAGAACTCGATCCCGCACAGGACGATCGTCACGGTGGAGCGGGCGAGCCCTCGACCTGCGTGAGGTGTAGGAAGGACTGCCGGAACTCCTCCTCGCCGATCCGGTGGGGGCTTGCGGTCGTGCCGCGCCAGGCGAAAGACGCCGTAGGCGCAGGCCTCCTGGGTTCCGGCCGAGACCCCCCGCAGCTGCATGTCCTCGATCATGCGCTCGCGGAGCAGGGTCATGACGCCCCCTCTCTCGGCAGGAGAAGGGCCTCCCGGTCGGCGAGCGTCGTCAGGCCACCATCGCAAGCTCGCACTCAGAGCCACGACTGGCGTATGCTGTCCGCCGCAGTCGGATCGAGTTCGACACGCCGATCGAAGCTGACGGTCGGCTTGCGCGGCCGCGGCTTGTCGGCAATCCGACGAGCAGGCGAGCGAAGAACGCTGAACGGTGATGCGCATCTGGTCGTTGCATCCCAAGTACCTCGACCCGCGTGGGCTCGTCGCACTGTGGCGCGAAGCCCTTCTGGCGCAGGCCGTGCTGGGAGGTCGCACGAAGGGCTACTCGGGTCATCCACAACTGAAACGGTTTCGCGCCCAGCCCTCGCCCCTCGGTGCGATCGCCGATTATCTCCGTGGAATTCACGCCGAGGCGGTTCGTCGGCGTTACGCGTTCGACGCGCGCAAGATCGGCTCGACTCGGGGCTCTGGTGTCATCCCCGTGTCTCGCGGGCAATTGCTTTACGAATGGGGTCACCTGCTGGCGAAACTGGCGATCCGAGATCCCGAGCTACGCCACCGGGTGATTCATGAAAGCTTCCCGGAACCGCACCCCTTGTTTCGGGTCGTGCCTGGTGGCATCGAGCCCTGGGAAAGGCCGCGGATGGCCGCTGCGCGACGACCGCATGCCGCGGACGGCGCTGCGCGCCGTCGCTGATGCTGTGGGTTCCCGTCCACGCCGGGGATCGGGGATCGTCTGCCGACTCCGGCGAGGCGAGGGACCGGCCGACGGGCCTGAGGCCTCGGTCAGAGCTCGGCACGTCGTAGACGCAGGGCGTTCGCGATGACCGAGACCGAGCTTGCGGTCATGGCCGCGGCCGCGATCATCGGGCTCAGCAGGAGACCGAAGAAGGGATAGAGCACGCCCGCGGCGACCGGAATGGCCAGGACGTTGTAGACGAAAGCCAGGAACAGATTCTCTCGGATGTTGCGCATCACGGCGCGGCTGAGGCGCACCGCTCGTACGATCCCCATGAGGTCCCCCTTCACGAGAGTCACCCCTGCGGTCTCCATCGCGATGTCGGTGCCGCTCCCCATGGCGATCCCGACGTGGGCGCGGGCGAGCGCCGGCGCATCGTTGATCCCGTCGCCGGCCATGGCGACGACGCGGCCGCGGCGCTGGAGCTCGGCGACGACCTCCCCCTTGCGGTCGGGCAGGACCTCCGCGTGGACCTCGCCGATGCCGAGCTCTCGCGCGACCGCTTCGGCCGTCGCGCGGCCGTCGCCGGTCAACATCACGAGCTGGATTCCTCGCCCGCGCAGGTCCTCGAGCGCGCGCGGCGTCGTCTTCCGCACGGGATCGGACACGGCGATCAGGCCCGCGGGAGTTCCGTCCACGGCGACGAAGATGACGGTGCGGCCCCGGCGCTGGAGCTCCTCCGCCGGCGCGCGCAAGGTCTCGAGGGAGATTCCGAGCTGCTCGAAGAGCCCCGCGTTGCCCGCAGCGATCGCGCGGCCGCCGGCCGTCCCGCTGACCCCCCGACCGGGTAACGCCTCGAAGCTCGACAGCTCCGCCGGTGCGATCCCGCGCTCGGTCGCGGCGGCGAGGAGGGCCGAGGCGAGCGGGTGCTCGCTCGCCCGCTCGAGTCCGGCGACGAGCCGCAGGAGCTCCTGCTCGGTGCCGCCCGGAGCCGGGACGACCTCGGTCACGCGAGGCTTCCCCTCGGTCAGCGTCCCCGTCTTGTCCACGACGAGAACGTCCACCTTCTCGAGGCTCTCGAGCGCTTCGGCGTCGCGGACGAGCACGCCCCCGCGCGCCCCCCGGCCGGTCCCGACCAGGATGGACATCGGCGTCGCCAGCCCCAGCGCGCACGGGCACGCGATGATCAGCACGGCGACCGCGTTGACGAGGCCGTGGGCGAGGCGGGGCTCGGGGCCCCAGACAGCCCAGACCGCGAAGGTGAGCGCCGCGACCACGACCACGGCCGGCACGAACCACGAGGACACCGTGTCGGCGAGGCGCTGGATCCGGGCGCGCGTGCGCTGCGCCTCGGCCACCGTGCGCACGATCTGGGCGAGGAGGGTTTCCTGCCCGACCCGCTCCGCCTCGATCAGGAGCGAGCCGCCCTGGTTCACCGTCCCGCCCGTCACGCGGTCGCCCGCGCTCTTCTCGACGGGAATCGGCTCGCCGGTGATCATGGACTCGTCCACCGAGGACGACCCCTCCAGCACGACGCCGTCCACCGGCACCTTCTCGCCCGGCCGCACGCGAAGGGTGTCCCCCTTGCGCACGTCCTCGAGCGGGACGTCCTCCTCGACGCCGCCCTCGCGAACCCTGCGCGCGGTCTTCGGCGCGAGGCCGAGAAGCGCCCGGATCGCCTCGCCCGTTCGGGCGCGCGCGCGCAGCTCGAGGACCTGCCCGAGCAGGACGAGCGTCGTGATGACGGCGGCGGCCTCGAAGTAGACGGGTCCTTCGCCCTCGCGGCCGCGGAAGGCGTCGGGAAGCGCACCCGGCACCCCCGTCGCCACGACGCTCGCGGCCCAGGCCGCGCCCGTCCCCATCGCGATCAGCGTGAACATGTTCGGGCTGCGGTTTCGGAGCGAGTCGAGCCCGCGCGCGAAGAACGGGAGCCCGCCCCAGAGCACGACGGGCGTGGCGAGCAGGAGCTCGATCCATCCACGGAGCCTCGCGGGAAGCCCCGGGATCTCGCCACGGAAAACCATCTCGGACATGGCGAGGACGAGCACCGGGATGGTCAGGGCGAGGCTGACGCGGAATCGCCGCGACATGTCTCGCAGCTCGGCGCTTTCTCCTTCCTCGGCCGTCGCGACGCGCGGCTCGAGCGCCATGCCGCAGATCGGGCAGGAGCCGGGTCCGCGGCGCGAGATCTCGGGATGCATCGGGCAGGTCCAATCGGTCGCCGTGGCGGGCGCGGTCTCGGGCACGGCGGGGCGCGGGCCCGCCTCGACGTAGCGCCCGGGGTCGGCCTCGAAGCGCTCGGCGCAGCCCCGCGAGCAGAACCAGTAGGTCTTCCCCCGGTGGTCCACCGCCGCCGCGGCGGAGCTGGGCTCGACCTTCATCCGGCACACGGGGTCCGTCTCGAGCGCGGCCGAGCTGGCCGCGCCGCCCCGAGCCGACGGCCACACGGGGAGCTCCCCTCGCTTCGGTTCCACGGCGCCGCCCTCGACCGGGCAGGGTATCCCGGGCCCCTTCCGCGAGCCAGCCCGCTGGCGGGCAGCGCTCCGGGCTCCGTTTCGCGATAATGGCCCGGGTCGGGCCTGTTTCGAGGAAGGGAGCAGGCGCGAGGGGGCGGGGATGGGGAATCCCGATGCCGCCGCGGTCGTCCTCGAGGTCGTCCGGACACTTCTTGCCGAGACGAGGCCGGCCGAGACCGCCTTTCGCCGCGTCCATCTCGACAGCCGCCTGGAGCACGAGCTCGGGCTCGACAGCCTCGCCCGCGTGGAGCTTCTCGGCAGGGTCGAGAAGGCGTTCGGCGTCGAGCTGCCGGAGCGCGTGGCTGCCACCGCGGAAAC
>JBBIHW010000291.1:0-4337 GCA_037446795.1 Acidobacteriota bacterium | reverse complement strand
CGGGCAGGTGCCCGGCCGGCAGCGCCGGTTCGTGGTTCTCCTCGCGGGCATCCTCCTGCCGGCCACGGCCGTGGGGCTCGCCGTCGCCTCCATCGTGGGCAGCGCGGGAGGGGTCGAGGAGCCTTCCCCGTTCGAGCCGGGTCCGGGTGCCGCGAGGCTCCTCCTGGTCGGCGTGGACGGCCTCGACGGGGAACTCGTCCAGGCCCTCGCCGAGCGAGGCGGCTTCAGGAGGCTGCTCGCGGGGATGGAATCCGCCGCCGTCTTTCCGAAGCGGCGCGAGGCCGGGCTCGAACCGCCCGAGGTGTGGACGACGGTGCTGACAGGGATGCCGGCCTCCGCCCACGGCGTGCGCGCGGTCGGCGCAGCCCGGCTCCCGGGGGTCGCCACGCCCCTGCCGGAGCGAGCCGGGCCGGCTCCTCTCGGTGCGGCGCTGCGGTTCCTGCTGCCGGGGCGGACCGTTCCCGCCAGCGGAGCGGGCCGGACCGTGAGGACGCTCTGGGAGATCGTCGCCCTGCGGGAACCGGCCGTCGCGGTCGGTTGGTGGGCCTCCTGGCCTGCCCGGGACGGGGAGGGCGCCTGGGTCGTGAGCGATCGCGTCCTCCCGAAGCTCCTCGCCGGGGCGGCGGGGGAGGACCGGGACACCGCCCCCGCCTCGCTCTTCGACCGCTTGCGCTCCGACTTCCCCGAAGACCGCCGGGCGGCGCGGGCGGAGTTCGACGCCCGCTTCGGCCGCGCGTCCGGCGGGCCATCCGGTCGGCTTCTGTGGGAGTCGTATTTGATTGACGCCTACGCGCTGCGGGTGGCGGGGCGGCTCGCCTCCGATCCCGCCGTCGCCGCGTCGTTCGTGTACCTGCCCGGCCTCGACATCCTGCGGGGCCGCATCGCGGCGGCCCAGGCCGAGCGCGGGCTGAGCGGCGTGCTCGACACGCAGGAGGCGATCGAGTCGTACGCGCGCGCGCTCGACGCGCTGCTCGGCGAGACCCTCGAGCGGGACGGGGCCGTCGTGATCGTGGCCGATCCCGGCCGCGCGGCGACGCCCGAGAGCGAGGGGTTCGTGCTCGTCCGCGCGAGCGGGGCGGAGGCGGGCTGCGTGGGACCGACGGTCTCGGACCTGGACGTGGCACCGCTCGTCCTCGGTCTCGTCGGCTTCCCTGCGAGCCGGGAGATGCCGGGCGGGGCGCCGCGCGGCTGCCTCGAGGCCGCCCTCCCGCGCGAGGCGAGCCGCATCGCCACCTACGGGCGGCGCGCCGTCGCGGGGGAGGCGGCCCGCAGCGCCTTCGATCGGGAGATGGTCGAGAGGCTGCGGTCGCTCGGGTATCTTCGCTGAGCCCTCATGCCCAGGCTCTCCATCGTCGTTCCCGCGTACAACGAGCGGCGGACGCTGCTGACCCTGCTGTGTCGCGTCCTCGACGTGGACCTGTCCGGGCTCGGGCTCCACAAGGAAATCCTCGTCGTGGACGACGGGTCCACCGACGGGACCCGCGAGATCGTGGCCGCCCTCCGGCACGACTGGCGCCAGGTCATGACCGAAGCCCTGCGCAAGCGCGGCCTGGCCGTGGACCGGGCGCTCGCGGGCGCCGAGGTTCGGGCCATCCTCCAGCCGAGCAACCGCGGCAAGGGAGCCGCGCTGCGGGCCGGCTTCAAGGAAGCCACCGGCGACTACATCGTCGTTCAGGACGCGGACCTCGAGTACGACCCCCGGGACTACGGAAGCCTGCTCCGGCCCTTGCTCGACGGGCGAGCGGACGCCGTCTACGGGAGCCGGTTCCTCGGCCAGGAGCACCGGGTCCTGCTGTTCTGGCACTCGGTGGGGAACCGGCTCCTCACCACGTTCTCCAACGCCCTGACCGACCTCAATCTCACGGACATGGAGACCTGCTACAAGGCGTTCCGGGCGGACGTGATCAAGCGGATCAAGCTCGTCAGCGACCGGTTCGGCTTCGAGCCGGAGGTCACCGCCAAGCTGGCCCGCCTGGGCTGCCGCATCTACGAGGTGCCGGTCTCCTACAGCGGCCGCGGATACGAGGCAGGAAAGAAGATCACGTGGAGGGACGGCGTCGCCGCCTTCTGGTGCGTCCTGAAGTACCGCTTCACGGGCGAGGTGCTCGAGGAGGAGGGGGCCGGGCCCGGCCCCGCGCGATGGCTCCACGGTGCTGCGCAGGCGGCCGAGGTCTTCCGGGCGATCCGCCCGCGGGTCGGGCGCAGGGTTCTCGAAACGGACAGCGGCGCGAGCGGGCTTCTCGATCACCTCCTGAACGTCGCGGAGGTCGTGGCGACGACCGGGGACGAGGCGGCCCTCCGCCGCCTGCGCGAGGCCTATGGACCCTGCGACAACCTCCGCATCCTGCGGTGGCATCCGGCCGAGCCTCTCGAGCCCGAAGCCATCGGGGGACCCGTGGACACCATCGTTTGCGTCGGCGTCCTCGAGCGCGAGCCGGGAGACAGCGAGCTGCTGCGCGCCCTGCGGCGCGTCCTCGATCCCCGCGAAGGCCGCGTCGTCCTGATCGTCCCGGCCCACGGGTCCGTTTTCTGCCGCTGGGACGAGGCGCTCGGGCGGGCGCGCCGCTACAGCCGCGAGGGCCTGCGCCGCGCGGTCGAGGCGGCCGGCTTCGAGCTCGAGGAAGTCTTCGGCTTCGATCTGATCGGGCTCGTGGGCTGGTGGCTCCACGGGAAGCTACTCCGCCGTCGAAGGCTGTCGGCGCTCGAGCTGTCCGGCTACCGGTTGTTGTCGCGGGCCTGGCTCCCGCTCGAGCGCAGGCTACGCCTGCCCGCGGGCCTCTACTGGATTGCCGAAGCGCGGCCGAAGTAGCCGGCGCTCGTTCCGGTACCACCGGGCGACCTCGACCCTCCCGAGCCGCCACAGGACGTCGAGCGGGGCCGAGCCCCGGCACGCTGCGAGGTCCCCGTGCTCCCCGAGGGAGTGGTGGAACCGGCACAGGCACAGCAGGTTCGACGGCTCGTCGGAGCCGCCCCGCGAGCGGTAGACGATGTGATGCTCCTCGAGATTCCGCCGCGAGGTGCACGCCGGCGCCTCGCAGCGCCAGCCCGCGCGGCTGTAGACCGGATCGCCCTCGCGCGAGGGCTGACCGCGCGGGTCGTCCCAGGTTTCGACGTAGCGCTCGAGCAGCGCGAGCAGGCCCACCCACGCGGGCGCGCGCCTGCAGCGGCCCGAGAAGCTGCGGGCGGCGAGAACCGAGCCGGCAGCGTCGGCTTCACCCGGCCAGGGCTCCCACCACGGCACGGCGTCCACGCGGGCCGCGAGCTCCATCCTCGCCGCCTCGATCGAGGCGAGCAGGTCGCCCGCGAGCGCGTCGGGAAGCCGCAGTCGGAGGAAAACGTCTGCGCTCGTCCCGGCGGCGGCCATCCGGCCGAGGGCCGCGACCCGCTCCCGGGTGGCCCCGGCCCGCCTCTCGATCGAGGCGTACCAGGCGGCGTCGTCCGGGGGCGGCGGAACCTCCCGCCGTGAAGCGGTGACGCGCCGCAATCCGACCGCCCGCAGCTCGTCCCGCAAGCGCTTGATGGTGACCCCCTCGGCGCGCGCGACCCAGTCGCGCTCGACGTCGTCGCCGACCTCGCCCCCGCCCAGCAGGCGCAGCAGGAGGGAGGCTGCCTCGATTCCGATGCGCCCCTGCTCGTAGGCCTCGCGAACCCTCGGATGCCGCGGCAGCGCCCGGGCGAGCGCAGCCCGGCTCTCGGCGGTCCGCCGCCCCATGCCGAGCCGCTCCTCCCCGTAGTGGCCGACGCCCGAGAAGCGCAGCCGCACCCAGGCCTGCATCTCTCCCATCTCGGCCAGCAGCCGCCCGAGCGCGCGCTCGATGTCGTCCTCGAGCGCGACGGCCTCCCGCAGCTGCTCGGAAAGCTCCGCCGGCCCGCCCCGCCCCGCCTTCGCCTCGAGCGCCCGCGCCCGGGCCAGGATCGCGGCGGCCGTCTCGATGCCCTCGGTTTTCGGAGGCGACCAGTCCAGGTGGGCCCAGCACCCCGTGCTGCGGGCGAGCGCCCCCTCGACGGCGTCGAGGGACATCGTGGCCGCCAGAGGCGCCCGGTCGGTATCGAACGGCACCGCCGCGCCCGCCAGGGCTTCGGCGACGAGCGCCTCGACGAACGAGGTCACGGTCGCCTCGGATCCCTCGACGGCGCGGTGCAGCTCGAGCGCCTCGTCGAAGGCCACCCGGACCGGCTCCGGCACCAGGAGTCTGACGAGGACCCCCACCGCCTCCGGCTGCGAGTCGCCATCTCCCGGCACGCGCGCCGCGGGGGCGGCCGCGTCGCGGGCGCCTTCGTCCGCGGCGTCGTCCCCGTGTCCCGGCGGCCAGGCCGACCCTCGGGCCCGAGCCTCG
>JBBIHW010000290.1:0-4377 GCA_037446795.1 Acidobacteriota bacterium | reverse complement strand
CGGAACGACGAGCGACCGCCAGAAGGCGCCCCAGGGGCCGATCGGGGGCGCTACGGTATCCGGCGGCACGGAAAGGATTTGCTGCGCGTGCGCGGCGGAGAGGGGCACGCCGAGGAGCGCGACCGCGAGGGCGATGCCGACGACCGCCGGCACGAGGAGCGGGTGCGGGTCGATGGGCAGCGCGAAGACCCAGCGGCCGATGACCTTCGTGAGGGCGACGCCCAGGAGCGTGCCGACACTGCCGCCGCCGAGCCCCGTCACGGCCGCCTCGACGAGAAGGAGCCGGGCGATCTGCTGACGATCGCCGCCGAGGGCCTTCATCAGGGCGACCTCGGCGCGCCGCTCGAAGATCGCCCGGGCCGTGGTGGCCGCCACGCCGAGGCCGGCCGTGGCGAGGCCGACGACGCTCGACAGGAGGAAGACGCCGGTCACCTTGCCGATAAACGCCTGCTCGGCCTCCGCCACCTGGCGGATCGGCATGCCGCGCGCGCCGGTCAGCGCCTCCTCGATCTGGAACACGATGGAATCCAGGTAGGAGGTGCAGTACCACGTCTCGTACTCCGCAGGCGGAAGGTTGCCGGGACCGATCATCCGCGCGCGGACGGCGAGCGCGTTGTCGGGCGTGACGAGCGCGCTCACCTGCACCCTGTCCACGCGGCCGGGAAGGCCGAAGAGCTTCTGCGCGGCACCGAGCTCCACGAAGACGTGGTCTTCCTCGACGCCGCCGGTCTGCACCAGCCCGTACACGGGGAAGCGCGCGGTCCGGTCCCCGAACCGGACCTCCAGCATCTGCCCCGGCCTGACACCGAGTCGGGCCGCCAGCGCTCGCCCGACCACCGCGCCCCCCGATCCTTCGGGCGCCCACCGGCCCTCCACCCGCCACGACGGCGCGAGGGCCTGGAGGCCGGTGGCCCACTCCGCCTCGACGGCAGCGACCTCCCGGCTCGTGCCGCTCGCGAAGGAGTACCGGGAGCTCGGAACCGGGATCTCCAGGCGCTTGTCGAACCATGTCCCCACCAGCAGCACGGGCTGCCCGGCGACCTCGACGCGACGCGAGAGAAACGGCGCGAACGCGACGATGCTGTGGCGCCAGAAGATCGTCTTGAGCCGCGGGAGCTCGGCCTCCCGCAGGTACCCCTCCTCGTGAGACGCTGCCCACCGGAGGCTGCCGACCGTCACCGCGACCGGCTCACTTCGCGGAACGACGAGGATGTTCGCGCCGAAGGCGCGCAGCTCCCGGGCCATGCGCTCGCGAATCGCGAACGTCACGCCCAGCAGCGCGGTGGCCAGCGCGGCCGCGACCGCCACTGCGAGGAGGGTGAGCCCCACGTGCCGGCGCCGCGCGCGGAGCGACCGCCACACCAGGCGCCCGAGCATCTCAAGCCCCGCGGGCGAAGCGGGTCCGGCCCGCGGCGAGATCCTCGACGCGGATGACGATCTCGTCGCCCTCGACGCGCCACGCGAGCGGGATCGGGTTGCACCCGCCCGGCATCCCGACGGTGTCGAAGGCGATGGGCGCCCCGCAGTTGCGGCACACGAGCTGGTCTCCGACGAGGTGATATCCCTTCAGGGGGCAGATGGCGCAGGCGTCGAAGGCCACCGCGACGCCGCCCGGCTCGCGCCAGAGGGCGAAGAAGCGCACCGTGACGCCGTCGACCGTGACGGTGTACTTCCTCATCGGCTGGCCGCGGACTTCCGCCAGCGGGATCCGGAGGACCGAACTCTCCGGACGGACCGCAGCGGGTGCCGGGTCGTAGCCGCGCGCGGCCGCAACCGCACCGAGGACCAGCAGCAGGCTCACGGCGAGGCCCGCGACGCCCGCAGCCGCCGCACGCAGCCGCGCCGTCCGCAGCTCGGCCCTCCGCCTTCGTGCCTCGCTGGAAGGCTCGCCCGACGGCACGAGGCGGCGCTCGGCCACGACGGCGTCGGCGAGGAACACCGCGGCCGGCAGTCCGATCAGGAACACGAGGACGAGCACGGAGGTGCTCTCGCGGGTCAGGAGCCCGACCACCTGGAGGGCGAGCTCCGTGGACGGGAGCAGTCCGACCTCGAAGAACTCGTGCAGCCCGTTGGCCACGAGCCGGACCACGAGCAGGAGGAGGACGAGGCTGGTGACGGCGAAGAAGCGGCGCAGGTTCACCCGCAGACTGCCCCGGACCAGCAGCAGCCCGAACAGGCCGGCAAGCACGAGCCCCAGGGCGCCGCCCAGCGCGTTGTAGAGCGGGTTGGCGCCGATGGTGCCGGAGAGCGCCGCCAGGAAGAGTACCGTCTCGACGCCCTCCCGGAAGACCGTGAAGAACGTGAAGAGAAAGAGCCCCGCCCCCTGACGGCGACCAGACGCAACGAGCACCCCGAGCCGGGCTTCCGTCTGCTCCCGGAGGCGCCGGCCCACCCGCCACATCCACACGACGAGCGAGGCCACGAGGGCGGCGGCCGCAAGCATCAGCGCCCCTTCCCACGTCTCGTCCTCGGGGTCGAGACCGAGGCGATGGATGACGACCGCCGCCGCGACGCTGGCCAGCAGGGCGGCCGCGAGCCCGCGATACACGTGGGGCACCAGCGGGGCCTGACCGGTGCGGCGAAGGTACGCCAGGACGACGCCCACGACGAGTGCGGCCTCGACGCCCTCTCGCAGGGTCAGCACGGTGGCCTCGAGCAGGCCGAGCAGCACCTCCATCACCGCCGCCTCCGTTATATTAGGGCCTCCTAATTTCAGCTTTACGATAGCCCTAACCTGACGGCCGTCGCAATGGGCGTCGTGCTTCATCGTGATGGAGCAAACGGCTCGCGAGCGAGGAGACGGGGCCGCCGTCTCACGACCACGCAGGGGTGCGGACCAGCGCTGGCGGAGCTCGAGACCGGCGTCCAGCGACCCGCAGCGGGACCGGCTGGCCGGCACGGCAGGGCCCGACAGGGGACGTGGTCACTTCGGCCGCACGGACCGGATCACTCGCTCGGCATCCTCCCGGGCCGTAGCCTCACCGCGCTGCCTGCTCCGATCACGCCTGGTCGCGGGTCGCGCTCACCAGACCGGACCTCTGCGCCACGAGGTAATGCTCCGCGCTGGAGAGCTCCTCCTCGACGCTCTCCAGTGCGGTGACGAGAGCTGCCGCCGGCTCCCGCGGCGGCACCGCCAGCGCCGCGCCCTCCACAGCCTCCAGTGCAACTTCGAGGTTCTGCAGCCGGACGCCGAGGGGCGGATGGGTGTCCGTGGGGTGCGCGAGCTTCTGCTCACCCAGCCCGGCCAGGGCCTCGGGACGCGCATTCTGGGCGACCAGCCCGGAAAAGAGGGAACTCACGTTCGTGTACGCCTTGCCGTCGGCGAGCGCCCGGACCATCTCCTTCCGGATGATGTCCCAGTAGCCCGTGAAGGCGTGCACCTTGACGAGTGCGGAGGCGGCTGCCGGGGCGCCGACGATCCGCGCGCCCACCCGGTCCGCCTCGAGCTCTCGCTCCCGGCCGATCTCGTGCTCGGCCAGGGCGAACGCTTCGAAGAAGAACGCCAGGATCGCCGTCGCCGGCAGAAGCGCAAGGCGGCCCGCACCCTCCCCGCCGCTTGCTTCGAGCCCGACGAGCGCGTCCCACGTGCTGCGATAGATCGGATAGAACTTGCGGCTGAACTCCGTGTCCTGCCCGCGGTAGTGGCCGAGCTCGTGTCCGATCACGGCCTGGAGCTCCTCTCGTGACAGGATCCTCGAGAGCGGCAGCGAGATGAACATCGTGCGCCCGCCGAGTTCTCCGTCGAGCGTCCGCACCGAAGACTCCGTGACGAAGAAGTTGGGCTCGAGGCCGGCGACGATGTGATCGGGTGGAGCCGTGCCCACGGCCGCTGCAGTGTCCCGGACCAGCGCCCACAGCGCAGGATTGTCCTGCGGGACCAGGCGTCTGCCGACGACGGTCATGCTCACGGTCTTGACGACAGAAAAGGTCGCTCGGGCCACGGCGACGACCCCGAACAGCGCCCCGCCGGCGATCGCCAGGATGACGCCCACGTGGACGCGCCCGATCAGGGCCGCTTCCCCGAGGTACAGGGCGGTCACCGCGAGAATCCCATGGACCGAGATGAGGACCACCAGGAATGCGCCCGTGAGGTACAGGCCCGGTCGGAAGACGCCGAGGAGCATCCGCCGACGCCTCCTGGCGAGGCGACCCGCCGCGGCAATCAGACCGAGCCACCCCAGCCCGATGAGGCCCGCGCCGACCGAGGCCGTGCGCATGAGGCCGAGATCGTCCTCCTGGGAGCACGCAGCCGCGAGCTGGCTGCGGACGCGGGCGTCCTGACAGACCCGGATCAGTGTCGTGGCCTGTCGCCGCTCCTTTGTAAAAGTGGCTCTACCGGCTTTCGTGTGGGTAGAGATCAAGGCCGCCGCAGTGAAA
>JBBIHW010000289.1:0-4380 GCA_037446795.1 Acidobacteriota bacterium | reverse complement strand
GGGGCCGAGCTGCCCGAGGCGGCCGGGGCGTCGCTGGCCGCGCTGCCGCGGCCGGCCGACCCGTTCCGCTGGGACGGGTTTCTCGACACGCCGGGCGCCGTCTATCACCGAACGGTGGGTGCGGCGGGCTGGCTCGACCCACCGGATGCGAGTTTCCGGCAGCTGCCGCGAGGCTTCGAGCAGGCCGCCGTCCGGTCCGTGCTCGACTCCTGCGCCGGCCGCGCCGCCCTCGTCTTCTTCCGATTCCCCTTCGCCACCGTCGAGGTCCGCGGCGGCCGGACGGCTGTCCTGATCCGCGACGCGCGCTACGTGCGGGACGGGCGGCGCCCGTTCGGGATGGTGGAGGTTCCCCTCGCCGCCGACGGCCGGCCCGACCTCGGCGCGATCCGCTGTCCGTAGCAGACCGCGCCCGCCCGGTCTCGGTCAGGCCCGCCGGATGTACTCCCAGTCCCAGGGGAGGCCCTTGATCCCGCGCTTGGGGATCGCGATCCAGTGGGCCATCTTGCCCCGCTCGAGGACCGGGACCATCAGGCTCGTGACGAAGCTCCGATCGGACTCCGACGGCAGCCACTCGCCGCTTCGCCGCTGCCATTCCTCCTCGGAGATGGGGCGGCCCTCCGGGTCGAACCGCCGTCCCGCGTAGACGCCGACCTTGCGGTTGAACCGGCGGCTCGGGAGGCGGAACTCGAACGAGACCCCGGCGTCGCGGACGATCTGGTTCCACCGGCCGACCACGCGCTCGTTGTCCTCGATGTAGCTGTCGCGGAGGATCTCGTTCATCGCGTTTCGCAGCGGGACATCCCGGTCCACGAGCCGCCCGTCCTCGACCACCTGCATTCGGTAGCTGCCCGCCAGCGCCACGTGGTCGTCCTCGCGCTCGGTCTCGCGATCCCGCCCCTTCAGGCCGCTGGCGAAGTACTCGGCGGCGTTGGAGGAGATCTCGCCGCCGAACAGGTCGAGGCTCGAGGACAGCCAGAAGTTCACGTACTTCTGGATCGTGGGCAGGTCGATCCCGCCCTGCGCCCTCGCGTCCTCGTTGGGATCGAGCTTCATGAGCTCGCAGGTCCGCTCGATGACGCGCCCGACCCCGGTCTCGCCCACGAACATGTGGTGGGCTTCCTCGGTCAGCATGAATCGAGTGGTCCGCGACAGCGGGTCGAAACCGCTCTCGGCCAGGGCGAGGAGCTGGTACTTGCCGTCGCGGTCCGTGAACGTGGTGAACATGTAGAAGGACAGCCAGTCCTCGATCGGCTCGTTGAAGGTGGTGAGGATGCGGGGCTTGTCGCGGTCGCCGGAGCGGCGCTCGAGCAGCTCCTCGGCCTCCTCTCTCCCGTCCCGTCCGAAGTAGCGGTGGAGCAGGTAGACCATGGCCCACAGGTGCCGCCCCTCCTCCACGTTCACCTGGAAGAGGTTGCGGCAGTCGTAGAGGCTCGGGGCGGAGTCGCACAGGAGCCGCTGCTGCTCCACGCTGGCCGGCTCCGTGTCGCCCTGGGTGACGATGAGGCGGCGCAGCATGTTCCGGAACTCCCCGGGGACCTCCTGCCATACCGGCTTCCCGAAGAAATCGCCGCAGGGGATCCGCCGATCGGGCGTCGGCGGCGCCAGGAAGATCCCCCACTTGTACTCGGGCATCCGGACGTAGTCGAACTGGGCCCAGCCCTTGGCGTCCACCGAGATGGCCGTTCGCAGGTAGACCTCGTCGGCCTGGAACCCCGCCGGACCGGCCTCCTTCCACCAGCGCAGGTAGTCGGGCTGCCACTTCTCCAGGGCGCGCAGCAGTCGCCGGTCCTGCGACAGGTTCACGTTGTTCGGAATCCTCTCGTAGAGCTGCATCAGGTTCTCCTCCAGTCGAAGGCCGGCCGCTCGGGCTTGCCGTACTGGGTCAGCGCCCCACGCTCGCCGACCGCGTTCGGCCGCTGGAAAATCCAGTTCTGCCACGCGGACAGGCGGCCGAAGATCTTGCTGTCCCCGTTCTCGGTTCCAGGAAAGCGCAGGCTCGCCTCCATCCCGGTGAGGGCGTCCGGCGAGAGGCTCGACCGCTCCTCGATCGCGATCCGGACGGCGTCCTCGTAGTCCATGTCGTCGAGGACGAACGTGACGAGACCGGACTCTTGGGCGTCGGCCGTGTCGAACCGGCGCGGCGCCTCCCCCAAGATCCGCTCCGTCCGCTCCGGCTGGCCATGGAACCGGGCCGCCAGGCGGCTCGGCCCGTGGGTCATCGGATAGGCGCCGCCGTTCAGCGGCGTCACCGCGATCTCCACGGGCCGGTCCGCATCGTCCAGCACGTAGGAGCGGTCCGCGGCGAGGGCGAGCTCGAACAGGGTCCCGCCGAAACAGCTGCCCGGCTCGATCAGGGCGAACATCGAGCGGGCCGTCTGGTCGAGCCGCCTCAGCGTACGAGCGATCAGGAGCCGCGCCTCCGAAACGAGCCAGTCCTCCGCGTGCTCCTCGAGCACCCGGTCCACCGCGAGCACGGGATCGAGCTCCCCCTCCGTCCGCAGGAGCGCCAGTCCGACGGTTTCCTCGTTGAACCTGAGGTGGCAGATCGCGTCGTCGAGCTCGCGGAACGCGCGGATCGGCCACCACTCGCAGCCGAGCCGCCGGATCGCGTCGGGGTCGGCGGGGCCCGCTTGTTCGGGCCCGCGCACGGTGAGGGTCGCCTTGCGCGAGTCTCGGTCCACCTCGACCGTGACGAACCGGTACTCGACGCGGTCCGCGCCGAGGCGCGCCTCGAGGGGCTCGAGGCGGATCCCGTGTGCCGCACGGACCGGAGAGCTGTCGGCGAGGCGGCGCGCGCGCGCCTCGACCTCCTCGGCGAAGCGGCTGCGGGGCGCGACGGCGTCCACGAGCCCCCACTCCCGCGCGCGCCTGCCCTTGATGCCCTCGGCGAGAGTGGCGAACACGTCGGCCAGGTCCCGGCGGACCTTCCGCTTGTCCACGAGACGCGTGAGCCCGCCGGTCCCCGGAAGCACGCCGAGCAGCGGAACCTCGGGAAGGCTCACCGCCGAGTTGCCGTCGTCCACCAGCAGGATCTCGTCGCAGGCCATGGCGAGCTCGTAGCCGCCGCCGGCCGTCGTGCCGTTCAGCGCGGCCAGGTAGCGCTGGCCGCTGCCTCGGGAGGCGTCCTCGATGGCGAGGCGCGTCTCGTTGGTGAACTTGCAGAAGTTCACCTTGAAGCCGTGCGAGGAGGAGGCGAGCATGTGGATGTTGGCGCCTGCCGAGAAGACCCGGTCGGACGCGCTCGTGATCACGACGCAGCGCACCCGAGGGTGCTCGAACCTCAGGCGCTGCACCGCGTCGGCGAGCTCGATGTCCACACCGAGGTCGTAGGAGTTGAGCTTCAGCTTGTAGCCCGCATGGAGGGGGTGGTCCTCCTGGACCGAGAGGACCAGCCGCGCGATCGCTCCCTCGACCGAAAGCTTCCAGTGCCGGTACCGCTCGGGGTGGGTTTCGAACCGAACGGGCTCGAACGGGGTCGCGGTTTCCATTTCGGCCTCCGGAGGGACGGAATGATACTGCACTCCGAAGGGCTTGTGTGCTCCCGCCAAGTGCACTATAGTTCACCTTCGCCGTGGTTCGCGCCTCTCCCTTCCTGGTGCAGGTCGGCGCGCGGGTTCGCCGGCTCAGGCGCTCGCGTGGCTGGTCGCGCTCGGAGCTGTCGCTGCGGTCCGGCCTCTCCGTCCGATTCCTCGCGCGCGTGGAGGCGGGCACGGGAAACATCTCCCTGCTCCGCCTCGAGAACCTCGCCGCGGCCCTCGACACGACCCCGAGCGAGCTGATCCGGCCCGACCGGCCCCGCTCGGGCGTCATCGCGCTCGTGGGGATGAGAGGGGCCGGCAAGAGCACGGTGGGCCCGCTCCTCGCAGAGAGGCTCGCGGTTCCCTTCATCGAGATGGACGCCCGGATCGCGGAGGCGGCGGGCCTGCCGCTCGACCAGATCTTCGAACTGCACGGAGAGCGATACTACCGGCGCGTCGAGCTCGACACGCTGCGGAGGGTCCTCGAGGAGGGCCGCCCCGCCGTGCTGGCGGCTGCGGGAGGGGTGGTGAACGAGCCCGCGAGCTGGGATCTGCTGCTCGACCGATGCTCGGTCGTGTGGCTGAAGGCCCGCCCCGAGGCGCACTGGGCGCGGGTGGTGGCCCAGGGCGACCGCCGGCCGATGGCGAACAACCCGCACGCCATGGAGGAGCTGCGCTCGATGCTCGCCGCCCGGGAGCGCCTCTACCGACGCGCCCACCTCACCGTGGACACGAGCGAGCGGACGCCGGAGCAGGTCGCCGAGGCGATCGTCTCCGCCCTCGCTCCCGACGCGGTCGGAAGGACCGTGCCGAGCGCGCGATGAGCCCGGCGCGCGCGCCCCAGAGGGCCGTCGCGAGGCGC
>JBBIHW010000288.1:0-4383 GCA_037446795.1 Acidobacteriota bacterium | reverse complement strand
AGGCGGCGAGCACGGCGCTGGCGGTCAGGACGAGCGCCGCGGTCGCGCCCCTCGCGCTCACGGCGAACCGCCTCGGCGCCGGCCGGCCCGCGTGGATCCGATCCCGGGCAGGAAGGCGCCGCCCTCGAACGCCCCGAGGCGAGGGGGTGGATCGAGCCCCTTCGAGAACGCCAGGACGTGGAACGCGCGGCCCATCCCCTCGGGATGGATGAGCTGGAGCGCCTGGAGCCGGCGGCGGACCTCGGAGGGCCGGCGCCAGATGGAGTCCGCCTGCTGATCGAACCGATCGAGGATGCCGGCGGCGACGAGAAACCGCTCCTGGGTCGTGCGGCCGAGGAACACGAGTCCGGACTCCCGCGCGTGTTCCTCGAGCGCCGTGAAGTTCACGTGGGAGGTGAGGTCCTGCTCGCCCGGGCTCGCCAGCAGGTCATGGCTCGTACGATGGCGCCGATAGGCGAGCACGGTCCCGGCCGCGCGGCGGGGCCCGCGAAGGGCGGTCGCCTCCTCGCCGTAGTCCACGACGAGGACGAACCCCTTCCCGATCGCCGCCGCCATCGCGCCGAGCTGCCGGCCGACCTCCGTCGAGACCTCCCCCTCGTCCCCCTCCTCCAGGGCCACGCCGTGGCGGGCCGCCCAGGCGGACACCTCCGCCGAGGGCTCCCCTTCGACCTCGACGAGCCGCCCCGATCCA
This sequence comes from Acidobacteriota bacterium, assembly GCA_037446795.1. GTDB lineage: Bacteria > Acidobacteriota > Polarisedimenticolia > Polarisedimenticolales > JBBIHW01 > JBBIHW01. The sequence goes on along the minus strand of JBBIHW010000288.1, from coordinate 3,692 downwards.
TCGGTCCCGACGAGGACCTCGACGAGCCGTCCCAGCCGGCGCCGCACCCGATGCACCGGTAGCGCGTCGAACAGCTCCACGGCCAGAGCGCAGCCCGCCTCCGCCGGCTCGACCGAGTTCGGCTGGACGATCTCGGCCGCGGGCGCCTCGACCCGAGCGCGACGCCGCAGGGCCTCGCTCCGCTCGACCAGGACGTAGCGCAGCCGCGGGGCGAGCCCCGAGCCGCGTTGCTCGAGCGCGCGCAGGACGTCCCGCGCGAGCAGCCCGCGGCCCGCGCCGAACTCCACGACGGTGAACGTCCCCGGCCGCCCGGCGCGCTCGTCCATCTCCTCGAGCTGCCGCGCCATGCACTCGCCGAAGGCCGTCCCGACGTCGCTCGCCGTGAAGTAGTCCCCCTGCGCGCCGATCCGGGCGGGCTCGCGCTCGTAGTAGCCGAGACGCGGGTGGTAGAGGGCGAGCTCCATGAAGCGGGAGAAGGAAATCGGGCCGCGGCGGCGGATCTCGCGGGCGATCTCGCGCTCGAGCTCGTTCGGGGAGCCCGCGGGCCTGCGCACGCCCGGGTCAGGCGGCGCGATGGCCGGCGGTCTCGGCGGCGAGCTCCGCCGCGCTCTTCTCCCCGCGGGTGATCTTGCGCTGGATCTCGAGGACGCCTTCGATGAGCGCCTCGGGCCGCGGCGGGCAGCCGCTGACGTACACGTCCACCGGGAGGATCTCGTCCACGCCCTGGACGACCGAGTAGGAGCGGTACATCCCGCCCGTGGAGGCGCAGGCTCCCATGGCGATGACCCACTTGGGGAAGGGCATCTGGTCGTAGATCTTCTTCACGGCCGGGGCCATCTTCTTCGTCACCGTGCCCGAGACCACCAAGAGGTCGGCCTGGCGGGGAGAGAAGCGCAGGGCCTCGGCTCCGAACCGCGCGAGGTCGTAGCGCGGCCCCACGGTCGCCATCAGCTCGATGGCGCAGCAGGCCAGGCCCATCGGCATGGGCCAGAGCGAGTTCCTGCGCCCCCAGGCGATGAAGTCGTGGATCCGCGTCGTGTACGCGGCATCGCGCTCGTCCTGCTCGACCTCGGGTCGCATCCTGAGCACAGCGAGCGCGTCCGGTGCCCGGCCACCCATCCTCGCTTCTCCTCGCCGCGCGGCGGCGGAGGCAATCTACCACACGACCGGCGGCCCGAGCCGCCCGCCCTTCCGGCGAAGGCCGGAACCCATGGTCCTCCGGGAACCCTCCGGGCTACGCGGATCCCAGCGGGGAGCCGCCCTCCACGTCGTCCCACGGCCCGTCCTCGTCCACCGGCTGGCGGCCCGCGAAGCCGGCCTCCGCCTCGTGCCAGTAGGCGAGGTCCGGCTCGCCCACCTTCCAGCACAGGAGCACGAGCCGGCCCGCCCTCCTCGCCGGGAAGTCCACGAGGCCCTGCGTCAGGTCCTTCACCTGAACGCCCTCGATCTTCAGGGCCTCGAGGATCTCGGCGAGCCGCTCGACCATCCGGAAGTAGCCGCGAGAGACGGGCGCGTCCGACAGGGCACGGACCGGCCGCGCGCTCGACATCGCCCGCGCGAGCCGGCTCATCGCCTCGGCCGCGGGCCGGATCCGCCGCAGTGTGTCACGCGCCGTTCGAGGAGTGAACAACCTCATGATCTCGCCTGGACTCCGGGGAGGCGTCGGTTGTCCTCACTCTAGTCGCCGCGCTCCCCGAGCGTCAAGGGACGCTCGGCCCGCGGAGCGGGCGCGCGCTCCTTGACGGCCCCGGGACCATCCGCTAGAGTTCGGCCTCCGCAGTCCACCCCGGTGAAGGCGGAACCGCGCGCGCGGCCAGCGGCCAGACCGGAGGCACCCCGATCCTCGTCCCTCGCCCGACCCTCTGGACCTCGCGATCCCCGCGCAGGAGTGGAGCGTGACCGATACGGGACGGGGCTTCGACGTCACCATCATCGGCAGCGGCCCGGGCGGCTACGTGGCGGCGATCCGAGCCGCGCAGCTGGGCTTGAGGACCGCGGTCGTCGAGATCGCGCCGCTTCCCGGCGGAACGTGCCTGCACTGGGGCTGCATCCCGACCAAGGCCCTGCTCAAGGCCGCGGAGGTGCTGGAGCTGGCGCGGCGGTCGGCCTCCTTCGGCATACGGATTCCGGCGGCGTCGCTGGACCTGGACGCGGTCCACCGGTACAAGGATCAGGTCGTCGCGGCGAACGCCAAGGGGATCGAGCACCTGTTCCGCAAGAACGGCGTCACGCTGATCCGCGGGCGCGGGCGGTTGGCGGGGCGGGGCCGCGTCGAGGTCGCCCCTCCCGAACGCGGCGCGCCCACGCTGATCGAGACGCGGGCAACCGTGCTCGCCACGGGCTCCGCGGTTCGAGGGCTTCCGGGCGTCGAGTTCGACGGCGAGCGCGTCCTCAACTCCGACCACGCCCTCAACCTGCGGAAGGTGCCGGCCTCGATGATCGTGGTGGGTGCGGGAGCCGTCGGCGTCGAGTTCGCCTCGATCTACGCCTCCTTCGGATCGAAGGTGACGATCGTCGAGCTGCTGCCCCGCCTCGTCCCGCTCGAGGACGCGGCGGTGAGCGCGGAGCTCGAGCGCGCCTTCCGCCGGCGCGGGATCTCCGTGCACACCGGGGCGCGCGTGGAGGAGGTGTCGAGGCGCGAGTCCGGCGTGAGGCTCGTCGCCGTGCAGCACGGCAAGAGGCTCGAGCTCGAGGCGGACTGCCTGCTGGTCGCGGTCGGGCGGAAGCCGGTCACGGAAGACCTCGGGCTCGAAGGCACGGCCGTGCGGCTCGACCGGGGCTACGTCGAGGTGGACACCGCCATGCGGACGGGCGAGCCCGGTGTGTATGCCATCGGGGACGTGCTCAAGACCCAGGCTCTCGCCCACCTGGCGTCCCACGAGGGGATCGTGGCCGTCGAGGACGTCGCGGGCCGCAGCCCCTCCCCCATCAACTACGACCGCGTCCCCTCCTGCACCTACTGCGCCCCCGAAATCGGCTCGATCGGGCTGACCGAGCAGCAGGCTCGCGAGCGGGGGCACGAGGTCGCCGTCGGGACCTTCCCGTTCTCGGCGGTGGCCCGGGCCAGGATCGAGAACGACACGGCCGGCTTCGTGAAGGTGGTCGCCGAGAAGAGGTACGATGAGGTGCTCGGAGTCCACATCATCGGGCCCCACGCAACCGAGCTGATCGCGGAGGCGGCCGCTGTGCTCGAACTCGAGGGAACGGCCCAGGCGCTCTTCCACGCCATCCACGCGCACCCGACCCTGTCCGAGGCGGTGGGCGAGGCGGCGCTGGCGGCGCACGGGCGGGCCATCCACTTCTGAAAGCCACGGACGGGCGCGGAGGGCTACGAGCGATGCGCGTGGACGTCGTGATGCCGCAGATGGGCGAGTCCATCGCCGAGGGCACGATCACCCGCTGGATCAAGCAGCCGGGCGACAAGGTGGAGCGGGACGAGCCGCTGTTCGAGATCTCGACCGACAAGGTGGACGCCGAGATCCCCTCGCCGGCCGCCGGCACCCTGGTGGAGGTGCGCAGCGCCGAAGGCGAGACGGTCCCCGTCAACCAGGTGGTCGCCGTGATCGACACGGAGCCCGGTGCTGTCGTGGCCGAGACCCGTCCCGCGAAGCCTGCGGCGGCCGAGCCCGCCACCGCCCCGCGGCCGGCCGCGACGCAACCGCCGTCCCGGCCCGCCTCCCCCCCGGGCGTGC
>JBBIHW010000287.1:0-4426 GCA_037446795.1 Acidobacteriota bacterium | reverse complement strand
GCTCGGCAGGCCCGACCTCGCCGCCTGGTACCGCAACGAGCGGAGGATCGCTCGAGGGACACGGCGCGCGACGCCAGCCAGGGCCACCGAGCCGGCGAGATCGTCATCGGTGCGTGCCAGATGGGCTTCGCCGGGCGACACAGGGACCGCGACTCGTGGTGCCTTGCCCGGCAGGAGAGGCGCCGTGAGCCAGCCCCGGCGAACGGCCTCGGCCCCGTGCCGGTGCCGGCAGGGAGATGGGGGCGATAACTGCTGGCATGAGTCGCAGCGAGGTTCCGGGGTCCGCTTGGGCGAACCTCCTCGAAGCGAGCAGGTTCCTCATGAAGGAGGGAGAGGTCTACGAGACCCTGCGGCGTCCGGCAAAGCGCCTCGAGGAGGACGGCCTCGACTACGCGATCGTCGGCGGCATGGCGGTCGCGGAGCACGGGTATTTCCGGACCACGAGGGGACGTGCGCGTCCTCGTGCGACCGGAGACGCTCGAGAAGTTTCGGGAGAGGTGGATGGGGCGCGGCTACGTGCCGGCCTTTCCTGGTTCTCGCAGGACGTTTCGCGACGCGGAGACCGATGGGCGCATCGAGATCGTCGTGAGCGGCGAGTATCCCGGGGACGGGAAGCCGAAGCCTGACTCGTTCCCGGATCCCGCTCGGGTGGCCGTGGAGGTGGAAAGCATCCGGTTCATCGGTGTGGAGCCGCTCATCGAGCTGAAGCTCGCCTCGGGCCTGTCGGCCGCGCACCGCCTCCACGATCTCGCGGACGTCCAGAACCTGATCCTGAAGCTTCGCCTCCCACTGGACCTCGAAGACCGGCTCGATCCGAGCGTTCGTTCCGAGTACCGCCGCCTGTGGGAAGCGGCGCAAGGCGCACCGCCCGGGGACTCGTAGCGGGGCGGGTCGCCCGCTGCTCGGGGCGAGGCCTCCGAGTCCCTGCGGCGCAGGACGAGAATCCCGAACTCCTCGCTCGAGAAGGGCATGGCGCCCGCCCGGCCCACCGTCTCGTAGTTCGAGGCGATCCACGCCGCGAGCTGCTCGGCGTAGTCGCGGCCGAAGAACTTGTACCCGTAGATGGACGTGTCGCAATGGACGAGGACGACGTAGTCGGGCGGGCGGGCGCGGTAGGCCTCGAGCATGCGGTCCTCCCCGAAGATCGTCACGTCGGCCGGGTTGCCGATGACGTAGGGGGTCGGGTTCGGCCTTCGCGAGAGGAAGTTGAGGATCACACCGTCGGGGAGGACGGCGAGCGTCGCATCCTGTGGAGCCTCCTGGTTCAAGTGCCGGAGGACGGCGCCGAGCGCCTGCCCGCGGCTGTCGGTGCGGAACGAGTCGGCGCCGTCGCCGACGCGGGCGGTCTTGGCCTCGAGGGCTCCCGCGATCAAGGCCAGGTGGCCGCCGAGGGCGGCGAGGAGGACGGCGCACACCGCGGCGCGGAACAGTCGCGCATTGCCGCCGCGCACAGCGATCGCATCGGGGATCGGCCCGACGAGGAGCGCGACGAGGAGGACCGTCCCGGGCATGGCGAGCACGAAACCGTAGTGCCAGGCGCGCGCGAAGAGGAGAATGCGGACGAGAAGGGCGAGCGAAGCGAGGGCGAGCACGACGCGCAGGATCGCCCGCTGCCTCTCGCGCGGATCGGCCGCGGAGCGCACCAACCGCCGGAGGTCGAGCGCAAGGAGCGCGGCCAGGCAGACGGGAAGAGGCCGCAGCGCCTCGAGCCAGTCCACCCTCCGGTGAAGGGCGAGGACCGCGGCGGGGATCGCGAGGGCCGAAGCCGCGGCGACGGCGCGCCCCGGCCCCGCAGTCCGCGGCATCGAGCGGGAGGCGACCCAGGCCGGACCGAGCGCGGCGAGCCAGGCGAGGGACCACAGAAGGAGGCTCCGAAGGCTCGCCGAGAGGTCGAGGGTACCCTGCCCGATGCGGAAGTAGGGCATGGCGGCGAGCTCCCGGTCGAAGAGGAAGCTCCACGCGCCGAGCAGACCGCGCAGGGCGTCGCCGGCCGGCATCGCAGCCGACAGCAGGGCCCAGGCGACGAGGGGCGGCGCCGCAGCCGCGGCCACGAGCGTGCCGGCGTCCTTCCACAGGCCCCTCCGTTTCCCGGCCGCGGACAGACCGAAGCCGGCCGCTGTCGCCGCGAGGCCGGCCGCGGCGACCTCGGCCTTCGTCAGGAGAAGCAGGCCGAGAAGGAGTCCCGCGAGGGCGGAGGCGCCGGGTCCGCCGCCGCGCGCGTGGCGTACGAGGGAGAGCACGAGCAGGAACAGGAGCAGCACCCCGTGGGTCAGCTCGTGCGAGTACGGGGCCAGGTAGCTGAAGCTGCCGAACGGGATCAGGGGACCGACCGCGAAGACCACGAGGAGGACGAGGCAGGCCCAGAAGGCGGCGAGCCGGCCCGCGAGCAAGCGCGCGCCGATGTAAATCAGGGCGGAGATGGCTAGGAGTACCGCGAGGTCCGCGAGGACGAGGCTCCGGAAACTGGCGCCGAACGCGCGGAACCAGAGCGCGTCGGCGTACTGGGACAGCGGCCCGTTGAAGTGCGCGATGTCGCGGTAGAGCACCTTCCCGCTCGCGAGCTGCCAGGCGATGTACAGCTCGCGGCCCGTGTCCGAGATCGCGTCGGGCCAGGCCATCCAGGTCCACCTCACGAGACCGAGGCCGACCAGGACGAGGACCGCCGGTCCCGCTGCGGTCCGGAGCCAGGAGGGGAGGCGATCGCCGGGCTGCGATGCCGCGGGCCTGCTGCCGGGCGGCTCGCCGTCTGCGAGGGGGCTCCTGTGCGGCCGGTCGCTCATGTGCCGTGCGGATGCCTCCCCCCGCCTCTCGCGTTTGCTGCGCCCGGCACGGAGTCGCTCACGGCGGCAGGAAGCCGGCGCCGACCGGCGCGGCGGCGGCCGTCCACCTCAGGCGGTGGGGCCCCGGTGCCCTCGGCGCCGCCTGCGGCGGCCTCTCGCGGAGGAAACCGAGGGCTTCCGTGTCGAAGGCTCGAACGGGTGGATCACCCGGACTCCCGGGAACCGTGCGAGGTCGCGGTCCGTCGTCCACAGCTCGCGGACGCCGTGCTCGAGCACGAGGGCCGCGATGTGGGCGTCGTGCGCGAGGTTGCCCCGCGCACGGCCGTCCCGGACCGCCCGCCCGGAGGTGCGAGGGATGCGAAGGCCCCTCGCCCAGCAGCGCCAGAGACGGCGATTCGAACAACGATTCGAGGTCCTCGAGCGCTGTTTCGAGATCCGTCGGCGGATCGAAGATCCGGGGATGGGTGACGACCCGGAGGAACTCGTACACGCACGGCCATGGGATCGCCCAGGGTTGCTCCCCCTCGGCGAGCGCCGTCAGGAGCCGGCGCGCACGGGCATGGTGTGCCGACTCCGCCCGCCTGGCGTACACGAGGACGTTGGTGTCCACGGCGATCACCGCCGTCCATCCATCAGGTCGAACAGGACGTCGCGATCGTCCAGGTCCACGCCCCCGCGAGCAGGCGCCCCTTCTCGGTGCGCCACCGCAAGCGGTACCCCGCCGACCTCCTCCGGCCGGACAGGTAGGACCGGAGTGCCGCCTCGACGACGGCGCGAAGCGGCACCCGGTCGTCCGCGGCGCGCCTCTTCGCCCTTCGAAGCAGCTCGTCGGCGATGTCCAGAGTGGTCCGCGTGCATCGAAGCATATCCGCACAGGCATACAAGCGCAACGCGCTCCGCCGGGGCGGCCCTGCCCGATCGGGAGGGTCGGGCGGTGCCGTGGCGCGGGCTTTCCGCGGCCGTCCTCTTCGCCTATCCTTCCCGCTTCGCCCATGAGCAAGACCGCCGCTTCGATCGTCCCGGCGCGCAGCCTCCCTCCGCTCGCGCTCCCGTTCGCCGGGCTGTTCGTCGTCTCGGGGGCGTGCGGGCTGACCTACGAGGTCGTCTGGACGCGGATGCTCAGCGAGGTGTTCGGTGTGACGGCCTTCGCCGTGAGCACGGTCCTGATCTCGTTCATGGGAGGCCTGGCTCTCGGAGCGGCACTGCTCGGCGGGCGGGCGGACGCGAGCGAGAGGCCCCTCAGGATGTTCGCGCTCCTCGAGGCGGGTGTGGGGACCTGCGCGCTCGTGCTTCCTTTCCTCCTCGGCGGCGTGGACCGGGTCTACACGTGGCTGTTCCCGCTCCTGCCGGACCTGTTCCTGCTCCGCTCCGCGGTCCGCTTCGTCTTCTGCCTCGTCCTCCTCCTCGCTCCGACCGTGCTGATGGGCGGCACGCTCCCCGCGCTCGGGCGGGGGCTCCTGCGGCGGCGCGAGCAGGTCGGGCTCGGCGTCGGGCTGCTCTACTTCGTGAACACGCTCGGCGCGGCCGCGGGCTGCTATCTCGCGGGGTTCCACCTGCTCCCTCGTTTGGGCCTCTTCCGGACGACGCTGCTCGCCGCCGCATTCAATGGCCTCGTCGCGGCGACGGCGGGGGCGCTCGACGCCTTC
>JBBIHW010000286.1:0-4444 GCA_037446795.1 Acidobacteriota bacterium | reverse complement strand
GCCGCGACGTCGGCGGCGCCGCCGACCCGCAGCGCGCGGATCTTCTCGTGCTGGCGCGCTGAGCCCGGACCGCCCTGCCGCACCGTCGCGCGTGCGCTAGGATGAACCCGAGCCGGTCGAAAACAGGAGATCGCCATGCCGGAGGACAAGCCCCTCAAGAGCGCCTACGAGATCGCGATCGAGCGGCTGCGGGCCAAGGACCGCGAGGCGGGGGCGGAGCCGGACCGGCCCCTGACGGATGACCAGAAGCGCGAGATCGCGCGCCTCCGCCGGGAGGCGAAGGCCAAGCTGGCCGAGCTCGAGATCCTCTACCGCGACCGCCTGCAGAAGGCGCTGGCCGAAACCCCCGAGAAGGCCCGCGAGGTGGAGGAGGAGTTCCGACGCGAGCGGGAGCGGGTCGAGAGCCGCCTCGAGGCTTCCATCGCCCGCGTGCGGGAAGAGGGCGTCAGCGACTGACCTCCCCCTTCTCCTCCCAGATCCGGCAGAGGTTGACGATCACCTCGACCGCCTTGTGCATGTCCGCCGCCGAGACCCACTCGAGGCGCGAGTGGAAGTTGTGCTCGCCAGCGAAGATGTTCGGCGTCGGAAGCCCCATGAAGCTCAGCTTCGATCCATCGGTCCCGCCCCGGATCGGCTTCTCGCGGACCGGAAGTCCCGCGCGGCGAATCGCCTCGCGGGCGTGCTCGACGACCTGCGGGTGCTGGTCGAGGACCTCCCGCATGTTCCGGTAGGACTCCTCCAGACGGACCTCCATCCGCGCACCCGGATGGGCCTCGACCGTCTCCCGGGCCAGCCTCTCGAGCCACGCCTCCTTCTCGTGAAGCCCCGCGGTCCTGAAGTCGCGGATGAGCAGCTTCACCGACGTGCGCTCGACCGATGCCTGCACGACGTACGGGTGCACATACCCCTCGTAGCCGGCCGTGGTCTCGGGCGACAGCCGGTCCTCGGGAAGGCGGTGGATGAAGTCCGCGGCGACCTTGATGGCGTTGATCATGCGGCCCTTGGCGTAGCCGGGGTGGGTGTTGAAGCCCTGGAACGTGACGGTCATGGCGTCGGCGGAGAAGCTCTCCATCTCGATCTCGCCCCGCGACTCCCCGTCCACCGTGTAGGCGTAGCGCGCGCCGAACCTGGACACGTCGAAGTGGAGCGTGCCGCGGCCGATCTCTTCGTCCGGGGTGAAGGCGACGCGGATGGTCCCGCGAGGGATCTCCGGGTGGGCCATGAGCCACTCGACCGCCCCCATGATCTCGGCGACTCCCGCCTTGTTGTCCGCGCCGAGCAGCGTCGTCCCGGAGGCCGTGATGATGTCGTTGCCGACCTGCTCCTCGAGGGCCGGGTTCTCCGAAAGCCGCAGCACGGCGGTGGGATCGTCGGGCAGGACGATGTCCTGCCCTCGGTAGTCGCGGTGGACGATGGGCTTGACGCCGCGCCCGCTCATCTCCGGGGAGGTGTCCACGTGGGCGATGAACCCGATCACCGGCACCCCGGCCTTCTTCGTGGTGGCCGGCACGGTCCCCATGACGTAGCCGTGCTCGTCCATGGCCGCATCCTCCACGCCGAGCTCCCGCAGCTCTTGCGCGAGGAGGCGGAGCAACTCGAGCTGCCCGGGCGTGCTCGGGAAGGAGGTCGAGTTCTCGTCGGACTGAGTGTCGTGGGTCACGTACCGGAGGAAGCGCTCCACGCAGGAGGTGCGGATCTCGGAGCCGGGCATCGTCGCTCCTTCCTCGATCGAGGCGCCCAACCTAACGGAAGCGACGCTCGCGCGCAAGGCGACGAGCGGCCCCGCTGCGCTCGCCGCGGCACGCCGCCCTTGCCCCCGCTCGATGCGTTGGGCTAGCATGGCCTGTCGCCGCCGCGGGCCGCCGCAGCGCGCGAGCGTGGGATGCCTCGATGGTGCGTGCCCTCGCCGTCATTCCGGCCCGCTACGCATCCACCCGTTTCCCCGGAAAGCCCCTGGCGACCCTGGGCAGCAGAACTCTTCTCGAGGAGGTCTGGCACCGCGTGAGCGCCTGCAAGTCGCTCGAGCGCGTCGTCGTCGCCACCGACGACGAGAGGATCGTGGACGCCTGCCGGGGCTTCGCAGCGGAGGCGCTTCTCACCTCGCCTGGACACCCCTCGGGCACGGACCGCGTGGCCGAGGCCGCCGTGCGCCTCGGGCGCGCCTACTCGATCGTCGTCAACGTCCAGGCGGACGAGCCGCTCGTCACGCCGACGAGCCTCGAGGCCCTGGTCGGGACGTTCGAGGACGCGCCGGTCCCCGACATGGCCACGCTCGCCGAGCCGCTGGCGAGCACCGAGGACCTTTTCGACCCCAACGCGGTCAAGGTCGTCACGGCCCATGACGGGCGGGCCCTCTACTTCTCCCGCTCGCCGATCCCGTACTACCGGGCGGCCGAGGGGCCGCTCGTCGCCGACTTCGCGCCCGCGCTCGGGCGGAGGCCCGAGGGGCTGCGCGGCTACCTGAAGCACCAGGGGATCTACGCCTACCGGCGCGAGACCCTGCTCGCCCTGAGCCGGCTCCCGCCTTCCGCGCTGGAGCGCGACGAGGGGCTCGAACAGCTCCGCGCCCTCCAGGCGGGCTGGGCGATCCGGGTCGTCGTCTCCGACTTCCGCTCCGTGTCGGTGGACACCCCGAGCGATCTCGAGCGCGCCGCGGCGCTGCTCGCGCAGGCGCGGGCATGACGCGCGGCAAGCGCGGCACGAAGTACATCTTCGTGACCGGCGGCGTCGTCTCCTCCCTCGGCAAGGGCCTCGCGGCGGCGTCCGTCGGCCGGATCCTGGAGGGGCGCGGCTTCAAGGTGACTCTCCAAAAATTCGACCCCTACATCAACGTGGACCCGGGCACGATGAGCCCGTTCCAGCACGGCGAGGTCTACGTGACCGAGGACGGGGCCGAGACGGACCTCGACCTCGGCCACTACGAGCGCTTCACCTCCATGATCGCCGCGCGCGAGAACAACTTCACCACCGGGAAGATCTACGCCTCGGTCATCGAGAAGGAGCGACGGGGCGACTACCTCGGGGCCACGGTGCAGGTCATCCCGCACATCACCGACGAGATCAAGGACTCGATCCTGAAGGTCTCCGAGGGCGCGGACATCCAGCTGGTCGAGATCGGGGGCACGGTGGGCGACATCGAATCGCTCCCCTTCCTCGAGGCGATCCGGCAGTTCCGCCTGGACGTGGGCCGCACCAACGCCATCTTCGTGCACCTGACGCTCGTTCCGTGGATCGCCGCCTCGAGGGAGCTGAAGACCAAGCCGACCCAGCACTCGGTGCGCGAATTGCGGGCCATCGGCATCCAGCCCGACATCCTGCTGTGCCGCTGCGACCGGCCGATCCCGCAGGAAGTCAAGCGCAAGATCGCCCTGTTCTGCAATGTCTCCGAGGACGCCGTCATCACCGCCAAGGACGTGGACACGATCTACGAGGTCCCCCTGATGCTGTCCGCCGAGGGGATTGACGAGATCATCATGAAGCTCCTCGACCTCCCCTACCGCCGGAAGAACCTGAAGGACTGGGAAGACCTGGTCGAGCGGATCCGCCACCCGCAGGACGAGGTCACCATCGGGATCGTCGGCAAGTACGTGGCGTACGAGGACTCCTACAAGTCGCTCAACGAGGCGCTGCTGCACGGCGGGGTGGCCTCGCGTCTGCGGGTGCGTTCGCGGTGGATCGAGGCGGAGGACGTGGCCGACGGCAAGCTCGAGTCGGAGCTCGGGTCGGTGGACGGGATCCTGGTTCCGGGCGGCTTCGGCATCCGCGGCGTGGCGGGGATGGTCGAGGCGATCCGCTACGCCCGCGAGCGGGCGGTTCCCTTCTTCGGGATCTGTCTCGGTCTCCAGTGCGCCGTGATCGAGTGTGCCCGCAACCTCTGCGGCCTCGAGGGCGCGGACTCGACCGAGTTCAGCGAGACCACGCCCCACCCCGTCATCTACAAGCTGCGCGACCTGCTCGGGGTCGAGCACCTCGGGGGTACGATGCGCCTCGGCGCCTACCCCGCGCAGCTCGCGCCGGGCTCCTTCGCCCGGGCCGCGTACGGGCGGGACACGATCTCCGAGCGCCACCGCCACCGCTACGAGGTCAACAAGGAGTTCGTCCCGAGGCTCGAGGAGGCGGGGCTCCGGGTGACCGGGATCTCACCCGACGGCAAGTTCGTCGAGATCGTGGAGCGGGCCGATCACCCGTGGTTCCTCGCCTGCCAGTTCCACCCCGAGTACAAGTCGCGGCCCCTCGCGCCCCATCCCCTCTTCCGGGACTTCATCGCGGCCGCCCACCGGCACCGGCGGGCGCGGCAGGCCGCCGGGGTCGCGACCTACGATGTCCTCACGGCGGATCCGCATCGCTGAGGGGGTCGAGGTCGGCGGCGGGGCGCCTTTGCTCCTCATCGCCGGCCCCGACGTCATCGAGTCCGAGGCCCACGCTCTCCGGATGGCGCGGGCGC
>JBBIHW010000285.1:0-4444 GCA_037446795.1 Acidobacteriota bacterium | reverse complement strand
AGGACGTTCCGGTGGGAGCCGCCGCAGGAGCCGGTGGCGCTGCGAGAGCAGGATCCCCAGCGCGCCGAGGCGCGGCTCCCTTCGGGCCTGCTGCTGCGCGTGGAGAGGAACGACGACTCGCAGGTCTTCGCGATGCACGTGCTGCTTCGTCCCCGCTCGGCCTCCGAGCCGGCGGGCAAAGAGGGGATCGCATCCTTCCTCCATCGCCTGATGGCCCGCGGAACCGCGGCGTCGGACGCCGCGGCGTTCGCCATGCGCCTCGGCCGGCTCGGGGCGTCCGTCAAGACGGACGACGACCCCGCCGTGCCGTACGACGACGACTACACGACCCAGGAGTTTTCGTTCGTGCGACTCGAGGCGCCGGCCGATGCGTGGCGCGAGGCGGTCGCCCTCGTGGCCGAGATGCTGCGCTGTCCGCGGCTCGCCGCCGCCGAGGTCGAGGCGACCCGAGAGGAGATGCTCGACCTGCAGGCCCGCCGGGCCACCTCCTCCCGCCACCGCGCGGTGGAGGCCGCCGCGCGCGCCCTCGCCCCCGGCCATCCGCTGACGCGGCCGATCCTGGGGACCCCCGAGTCGGTCCGCTCCATCACCGCGGACGACCTCGCGTCGTTCCACCGCGAGTACGTGACGGGGCGCCGCATGATCGTCACGGCGGTGTCGCCCGCGAGCCCGGCCGAAGTCCTGGAGGCCATCGCCTCGGCGCTCGGCGATCTGCCGGCCGGCCCGGACCCGCCGCAGGTCGAGCCTCCTCCGGTGACTCCCCCCGCACCCGGGGAAAGACGCGCCGGCGCCCTCGGCGAGCAGGCGACGATCGTGATGGGCTACGTCTTCGATGCCCCCGAGAAGGACCGCATGGCCCTCGGCGTGGGCGGGGCCATGCTCTCGGACGCCCTGACGTTCGAGCTGCGCCAGAAGCGGGGCCTCGCCTACGCGATGGGGGCTTCGATCGCGCCGTGGGGCGGGCGCATGCGGCTCCTCGTCACGATGGGGACGCGCAGGGAGAACGTGGACGAGGCGATCGCAGGGCTGAGGGACGGGATCGCCTCCTTCGTGCCCGGCGACGACGACGCCGTGCGCCGCGCGGCGACGGCGATCCGCGGGAGGCTCCTGATGCGGCGCCTGACCCGCGTCCAGCAGGCCTACGCCGCCGGAGTCGAGGCGATGGAGGGACGCGCGGCGGGCGACGACCTCGAGCGCCTCGCCGCGCTCCTCGCCCTCGATGCCGCCACCGTCCGCGAGGCGATGCACAAACACGTGCGCGCGGCGAGCTGTCTCGTCGTCGTCGAGTGATGCCTCCGAGCGAGATGGCCTACGACGAGTCGAAGAACGACAGCGGTCGCCGGAGTTCGGAGGCGGGCAGGGCTCCTTCGAGCCGCAGCAGCGCGCGCTTGCGGTCGAGCCCGCCGCGGTAGCCTCCGAGGGTGCCGTCCCCGGCGACGATCCGATGGCAGGGAACCACGATCGCCACCGGGTTGGCGCCGTTGGCCGCGCCCACGGCCCTCGAGGCGCCGGGCCGCGCGAGAGCCCGTGCCAGGTCCTCGTACGTTCGGGTCTCGCCGTACGGGATCGCGAGCAGGAGATCCCACACCGCCCGCTGGAACCGCGTCCCCTCGAGGTCGAGGGCGAGATCGAACCGGCGGAGCCGGCCGGCGAAGTAGAGGGCGAGCTGCTCGGCCGCCTGCTCGAGATGGGCGAGGGCCGCGGGGTCGGCGGCGCCGCCGGCGCCCCCACGCCATTCGAGGCCGGCGGGCTCGAACGTGAGTCGCGCGATCCCGGCGGGCGTCGCCGCGACCGCCAGCTCCCCGAGCGGGCTCGGCAGAACCGTCCGGGCAAGCATCGTCCCGGGACCAGGGTATTCCGCTGGAATGCCCGGCGCGAGCCGCTCTCGATCTGCCGGAGGGAACCGATGGGGACGTGCGCTGGGCGAACGACACCGCGTCTGTTGCTCGGGCTCGGCGCCTCGTGCGTGGCCGCCCTCGCCGGCTGCGCGAGGTGGACCGCCACCCCTTCGCCCGCCCGTCCGGCGCCGCTTTTCGACGGGCTCGGCAGCTACCGCATGCCCGACGTGACCGTCGCCGCCGGCGACGCCCGCCGCTACTTCGACCAGGGGCTCGTGCTGCTCTACGGCTTCAACCACGCCGAGGCCGAGCGGTCCTTCCGGGCGGCGGCCGCTCTCGATCCGCGCTGCGCGATGTGCTGGTGGGGGGCCGCGTACGTCGTCGGGCCGAACATCAACCTGCCGATGCAGGAGGAGGCGATCCCGCGCGCGTGGGAGGCACTGCAGAAGGCCCTCGCCGCCGCCCCCGGCGTGACCGCGCGCGAGCGCGCCTACATCGAGGCCCTCTCCAAGCGCTACGCCGAGGATCCGCCCGGGGACCGAAAGCCGCTCGACGTCGCGTACGCGGATGCGATGAGGGAGCTGGCTCGCCGGTACCCGGCCGATCTCGACGCGCGGACCCTGTTCGCCGAGTCCTTGCTGACCCTCCGACCCTGGGACCGGTACGCGAGGGACGGTTCGCCGAACCCGGGGACCGAGGAGGCCGTGGCGACCCTCGAGTCCGTGCTCGCCAGCGACCCCGAGCACCCCGGCGCCATCCATTACTACATCCACGCGACCGAGGGGTCGCGGGAGCCCGGCCGGGCCGAGCGGTTCGCCGACCGGCGCGCCGAGCTCGCCCCCGGGGCGGGCCACCTGGTCCACATGCCCGGCCACACGTACTTCCGGATCGGCCGGTACCACGACTGCGTCGAGACCAACGCGCGGGCCGAGGAAGCGGACAACCGGTACGTCGCACAGTGCCACGCGCAGGGCGTCTATCCGCTCGCCTACGTTCCCCACAACCCGCACTTCGGGTGGGCCTGCGCCGCCATGGCGGGCGAGAGCGAGAGCGCATTCCGGATGGCCGCCCTCACCGTGAAGCACACCGACCCTTCGAAGATGCGGGAGCCGGGTCTGGCGACCCTCCAGCACTACTCCGTCATCCCGCTCTGGGCGAAGACCCGCTTCGGCCGGTGGAAGGAGATCCTCGCCGAGCCCGCCCCACCCGAGGACCTGAAGTACCCGACCGGCGTGTGGCGCTACGCGCGCGGGCTCGCCCTGGCGCGAACCGGAAGGCCCGACGAGGCGGAGCGGGAGCTCGCGGCCCTTCGCGCGCTCGTCGTGGACGACGAGGTCGAGAAGGTCACCATCTGGGACATCAACAGCGCCTCGCAGCTTCTCGCGATCGGCGCACGGGCGCTCGCAGGCGAGATCGCCGCCGCGCGAGCCGACTACGAGACCGCCATCGCGGAGCTGCGCGAGGGCGTGCGGCTCGAGGACGAACTCCGCTACAACGAGCCTCCCGACTGGCACTTCCCCGTCCGCCACATGCTGGGCGCGGTGCTGCTCGAGGCCGGGCGCGCGGCGGAGGCCGAGGCCGTCTACCGCGCGGACCTCTCGATCTACCCGGACAGCGGCTGGTCGCTCGCGGGGCTCGCGAGGAGCCTCGAGGCGCAGGGCAAGACGGAGGAGGCGGCCGGTGTGCGGGCCCGCTTCGAGCGAGCCTGGGCCCACGCCGACGTCGAGATCGTGTCGTCCCGGCTCTAGCTCCCCGATGGCGAGCCGGGCTCAGCCGAGCCCGAGAAGCTCCCGAAGCGCGGGCTCGTCGAACCCCACGACGGGCCGGCCGGCGACCACCACGACCGGGGTCGTCATGAACCCCATGCGCCGCAGCTCCTCGATCGCCGCGGGGTCTCGCGTGACGTCTCGCTCCGTGAACCGCACGCCGTGTCGCGAAAGGAACTCCTTCGCGTGGCCGCAGAAGAGTCACCCGGGCTGGGTGAAAACGACGACGTCTTTCATCCGGTGCCTCCTCCTCGGACCGGTCGGGCCGTACCGGCCGAGCATCAGGGGACCGGTCGCCCGAGCCCTGCGGCCCGGAGCATCGCCTCGTCCGGTCCCCTCCTCGCGCAGCAGCCCGCCAGCTTTCCGTCCACCGCGACCGCCGGAAGCGACCTCACGCCAAGCCGCCTGGCTCGGGTGGCGGCGGCCGCGTTTCTCGTATCGAGGATCGAGATCTCGCACGAGGGGCACGCGTGGCGCTGGACCGCGGACACGGCCTCCTCGCAGATGGGGCAGCCGGCAGTGAAGACCTCGATGGTTCTTCTGGTTCCGGTCATGGGCTCTTCCTCCGCCCCCCTTTCAGGCCTCGGGCCTGCATGTCGTCCATCTCATTGCCGGCATGCTGACGGGCCGGGCAGTCTTCCCCCGCGGCCACACGTTCCACGCCCGCCGCCCACTCCAAGCCGAACTCGAGCTTCCCGACGCCGATCGCCACGGCACCGACGGCGCCAAGCACGAGAGGATCATACCCCCGGCGGGGCGGCGCGCCGTAGCCCGCCGCGACGAGGGCCACGGTCGGAAAGGCCGGCGAGAACGAGGCGACGCCGATCCCGGGCGCCGCGG
>JBBIHW010000284.1:0-4448 GCA_037446795.1 Acidobacteriota bacterium | reverse complement strand
CGTGCAGACCGGCTTCAACCCCCAGGCGCGTTTACAGCAGAATCAGGACTTGACCCAGAAACGGCGCCGCGAGAGGAGGCGAACTCACTGTCTCTCAAACAGTTGCCTTCGCCCCTCAGGGGAACTTTGGGCTAGAGGGGTAAGACCTACGGCGCACCACACGATCCAGGTCTCGCCATCCCACAGGGACTCTGTCAAGAGGCGCACTGCCAAGAGGGGTACCATGAGAAGCGCCACGACCAGGCGCACCGCCCGCCCCGCTAGTCGGCTGGCGCGTCCCCTCGAGAGCCCATATGGAACTTTCCCTAGCTAGAGTCGTCTCCGAGTAGGTTGCCATCGTTCCCTCGCCGATCCGCGCCGAGCGGCCCTCGCCGTGGGGGACTGTGTCGCCGGGTGGCGCTCTCGGAGGGTTGCTCTCGGCCTGTTCCCCGTAGTCGGAATATGGCCGGCGTTTCGCGCAAGGGCAATTTCAGTCTTGCAAGCGGCCGCTCCCGGCGACCGCATGCGAGGAGGAAGAAAACTCGCGGCCCGGCGGCCCGGCGCTTCCTCTGCGCCCGCTGCGGTCGGCTGGCGGAAGTCCGCGGGCGACGCGACCGCGGCCAGCGGTACTGGTCGCGAACCTCCCTGGAGCTCCCTCTTTGTGCAAAGTCCCACTCCGACAAGGGGGAAGGCCGCCGCTCGTAACCGATCGGGCGTGCCGGACCCGTTCACGATCGAACGGGCGGGCCCGCTGTGGGATCCCGCGGGGCCGTGATCCGGTACGCCCTTCGCCTCGCCGACAGATGAACGCCGCCCGGCTCCGCGGCGGCGTCCTCGACCCACCCCCTCGCCGCCTCGGCGACACTCGCGGCCCGTGCGGGCGCTCCGGGCGCGAGCTCGTTGTCCGGATCCGCCGCACCGGGAAGGCTTCCCACGACACCCTCGGCGAGATGCGAAGCGAGTCGCTCGAGGAGCCTCCTCGCCCTTCGCCTGCCCTCGGCCCCGCGCACCCGGACGAGCGCGGTCGCGTACGGTCCGGCGAGCCAGCTCGGCGCGATCGGGGGCGCCGCCGCCTCGACCGCCTCGAGGACCTTTCTCGCCCTGTCTCCCGCGAGCAGCGAGAAGGGAAGCGAGAGAGCCAGGAGCTGATGCGGCCCGGCCGGCTCGCGCGAGGCTCCGGGGTTCTCGGCGAGACACCCGAGCCTCTCGCTCCAGAACGCCTCGACGAACCGCTCCCGCGCGAAGCGGGCCATCCGGCCGACCCTCTCCGCCTCCTCGAGCCGGCCGCTCCGCCGCTCGAGCTCGGAGAGGACCGCGAGGGCGTTCTGCCAGAGCGCGTTCATCTCGATCGCGCTCGCACCCTCGCGGGGCGAGGGCTCGAGGGGCCCCATCTCGCTCGCCCGCTCGCCGAGGGCGACGAGGGTCCGCAGGAGCGGCAGCAGCTCGTCCCGCACGAACTCGAGGTCGCCCGTTGCGAGCAAGTACCGATACGCCGCGACGAACATCCAGAGCGAAGCTGCAAGCGACTGTCCCGCCTGCCCCTGCCCGTCCTCGACGAACGCCCGGGGGAGGAGCCCGCCCGCCCCCGCGCGCGCCCACGTCCGGAGAACCCTCCGAGCATCGCCGAAGCGGCGCGTCGCGAGGCAGAGCCCAGGCAGGGACAGCATCGCGTCCCTACCCCAGTCGGCGAGCCAGGGGTAGCCGGCGAGCACGGTCCGCCCCGATTCCTCCCTCTGGACGATGAACTGGTCGGCGGCCAGCACGAGAGCCTGCGCGAGCGGGTGGACGAGACCGCTCTGCTCGAGCAGGAGCCGCCTCCGGGTCGCCTCGGCGGAGAAAAGTTCGCGCGCGCTCCGGCGCCCTGCATCCCCGGCCGACGCGACGATCCCGAGCCTCGCCCCGCGCCCGAGGCGCACCCGCAGGACGCCCGGAGTGAAGAGGTCCTCCCGGTGGTCGAAGCCCCGCTCGCGCTCCGCGGGGTACTCGAACCGGTAGTACCAGTCCGGGGCGCGCTCGAAGCTCGCCTCCGGCACCGACAGCAGGAGGGGCGGGAGCCCCCCGGGCGGCGTCATCGAGAGGATGCCGTCCTCGAACCGGATCTCGGGGGCGACCTTCCCGGCCGCCCGCGCGAGCTCGTGGTGACCGCGGAAGGCCGCGAGCGGCCGCAGCTCGAGATCGAAGGCGGCGGGCGCCTCGAGGACCTCGTAGAGGAGGGCCGTCGCGTTCTCGCCGTGGACGGCGGCGATCGTCTTCCGGAGCCTGACGCCGCCCGCCTCGTGGACGAACGAGGGAAACAGCGCGCGCTCGAAGGCGACGAGGTGCTCGTGCCCGCGCGGATGCACGGCACCCGGGAAAAAGCTCGCGCCGAGCTCGAACCGGCGCCCTTCCAGAACGACCGTCTCCTCGAGCTTCGAGAGCAGGAGGACGCGGCCGAGCGGGGGCCGCACCGCGGCGACGAGCAGGCCGTGGTAGCGGCGGGTGTGGGCCCCCGAGACGGTGCCGCTGGCGTAGCCGCCCAGGCCGTTCGCCTCGAGCCACTCCAGGCGGGAGGCGCGCCCGACATCCCGCAGCACCGCCGGATCGCGCAGGACCAACGGCCACGTCTCCACGGCCCGGACGCGCGCGCCCCGAGTCAGGCGTTGTACCAGGATCTGCCGTCGCGCTGGACGAGCTGGTCCGCCGCCGCCGGGCCCCAGGTGAAGGCGGCGTAGTTGGGGAAGTCGCGGGGCCGGAGCGAGCCCCACACGTCGAGGATCGGGGTGGCGATCCGCCAGGCCGCCTCCACCATGTCCGACCGGTGGAACAGGGTCGCATCACCGATCATGCAGTCGTAGAGAAGCCTCTCGTAGCCGGTCGCCTCCTCCACCTCGCCGAGATCCTTGTAGCTGAACTCGAGGTCCACGCTGGCGAGGGCGATGCGGGAGCCGGGCTGCTTGGCCTTCATCTCGATCCGGATCCCCTCGTCGGGCTGGATCTGGATGACGATCCGGTTGGGATCGATCTCCTCGATCGGCGTGGCGCCGAAGCCGGACAGGGGCGGCCTCCTCATCTGGAGGACGATGTGGGTCGTGCGCTTCGGGAGCCTCTTCCCGGTCCTCAGGTAGAAGGGCACGCCGGACCACCGCCAGTTGTCCACGTAGAGCTTGACCGCGGCGTAGGTCTCCGTGCTCGACCCCGGCGGCACGCTCGGCTCGGCGCGGTAGGCGGGCACCTTCCTGCCGTCCTGGAAGCCCTCGCCGTACTGCCCCCGCACCGTGCGCTGGAGGATCTCCTCGGGCGACATCGGCCGCACCGCCTTGAGCACCTTCACCTTCTCGTCCCGCACGGGCTCGGCCTGGAAGGAGATGGGCGGCTCCATGGCCACGAGGGCGAGGAGCTGGAACATGTGGTTCTGCATGATGTCCCGCAGCGCTCCCGCCGAGTCGTAGTAGCCGCCGCGGCCCTCGACCCCGAGGGTCTCGGCCACCGTGATCTGGACGTGATCCACGTACCGGCGGTTCCAGATGGGCTCGAAGATGCCGTTGGCGAAGCGGAACACGAGGATGTTCTGGACGGTCTCCTTCCCCAGGTAGTGGTCAATGCGGTAGATCTGGTGCTCGGCCAGGACGGCGGAGAGCCTGCGCGTCAGCTCGCACGCCGAGTCGAGATCGCGGCCGAAGGGCTTCTCCACGACGAAGCGGCGCCAGCGGCCGCCCTGCTCCGAGGCGAGCCCCGTCCGGCCGGCGAGCTCCACGATCTCGCCGAACAGGCTCGGAGGCGTGGCGAGATAGAAGAGCGCGTTGCCCCCGGTCCGGTGCTTCGCCTCCACCTCCCGCAGGCGCTCTCGGAGCCGCTCGTAGGTCGCCGGGTCGCCGAAATCCCCGCGGACATACTCGAGCCGCTGCTCGAACGCGTTCCAGAGAGCGCCCTCCACGCCGACGGTGGCGAACTCGCGGATGTCCCTGCGCATCCTCGCCTGGAACTCCTCGGTGCTCCCCTCGGTGCGAGCCACCCCGACGATGCCGACCTCGCGCGAGAGCAGGCCGTGCCGGAACAGGTTGTAGAGGGCCGGGATCAGCTTGCGCCGCGTGAGATCCCCGCTCGCGCCGAGGATCACGAAGGCGCACGGATCCGCGGGACGGTCGCCGCTCGCCGGGTTCGGCATCATGTGCAGGTCTCCTGAGCTCGCGCGGCGCGGCCGCAACGCTAGCCCACTTCCGGATTCCGAACAAGAACCGGCCCCCGCGCCACGCGCCGTGTCACGGGATTCCGGCTTTCGCCGGAACGACGGATCCTGACGGTGTCACCCCGGCGGAAGCCAGGGCGCCGCCCGCCGCGTGGCCGGAGCGATCGCGGCGCGTCATAATGATCCACGCGACGGGGAGCCGGGGTGGTCACCCCGTAGCGCTGACGGAGGGGAGCGGACCCCCTCGCCCCGATCGGAGAACGAGGTGCTCGGAGCGAGGCTCGCGCGGCGAGTGTCGGCGCGC
>JBBIHW010000283.1:0-4453 GCA_037446795.1 Acidobacteriota bacterium | reverse complement strand
GAGGGTGCGGCCTGCCGGGCCCGAGGCGAACGCGGAGACGGGGACGGCCGCCCGCGACCCCGGCGATCCGCTTCTCGAGCCCGAGCCGCCGCAGGCCGTGCTCCGCCGCCTCGCCCTCGCGCGCCGGGGGCTGCCTCCGGACCACCGCGGCGACATCCCGCCGAGCGATCGCTGGGTCGGAAGGCGGCACGAGCCTGCATCGAGCCCGGAGGCGTCCCGTTCCGGCGTCAACATCCGCGTCAACCAGGACGCGAGCGGGCGCGACCAGAACGAGACCGTCCTCGCGGCGAGCCCCACCGACCCGGCGAACCTCGTCGGGGGGGCCAACGACTATCGTCTGGGGCCCGTCCGCTGCGGGTTCTACTCGAGCCTCGACGGGGGCCGGAGCTGGACCGACGGGACGCTCGTCGAGGCGACCTATCCCTACCAGGGAGACCCGGCCGTGGCGTTCTGCGCCGATGGCTCGGTCGTCTACGTTTGTCTTTCCTTCACCGGGGCCTTCCAGCCGCACGGGCTGTTCGCGTACCGGTCCACCGACGGTGGGCGGACCTGGTCCGGACCGCGGGCGATCCTGAACCGGCCGACGGGGTTCCCGTTCGCGGACAAGCCCTGGGCAGGGTGCGATGCGACCTCGGGGCCGTTCCGCAATCGCCTGTACGCCACGTGGACCGACTTCGGGTTCACCCAGACGCCGATCCTCCTCCGCTACAGTTCCGATGGCGGGACGACCTGGTCGGCCAACGTTCGCGTCTCGGACGGCGGGAGCACACAGGGCTCGGTCATCGCCGTCGGGCCCGAGGGCGAGGTCCACGTCGCCTGGCACGACACCTCGAGCGGCTCGCGCATCGGCTTCGACCGCTCCACGAACGGCGGGCAGAGCTTCGGGTCCGACCGCTTTCCGGCCGCGGTGGATCCGATCCCGAACGACCCCGTCTTCCGCCGCAACTCCTTCCCGGCGATGGATGTGGACCGGTCCGACGGGCCCCATCGCGGGACGATCTACATCGTCTGGGCGGACGGCCGCAACGGCGATCCCGACATCCTGCTGGTCCGCTCCGCGGACGGCGGGCAGAGCTGGAGCGCGCCGCTGCGCGTCAACGACGACCCGCCGGCCAACGGCGCCGACCAGTGGTTCCCGTGGGTCGCCGTGGACCCCTCGGGCCGCGTGATCGTCACGTTCTTCGACCGGAGACGGTATCCGGGGGGACGGCCCTACGAGATCTGGGGAGCGATCTCGCGGGACGGCGGGGCGACCTTCGACACGAACTTTCTCGTGAGCGAGGTCGCCAGCGACGGCTCCCTGAACGGCTTCATCGGCGACTACAGCGGCCTCGCCGCGACCGGAGAGTTCCTCCATCCGTTCTGGACCGACCTCAGGGCCGGCACGGGCGAGTCGGACGTCTACACCGACCGCTTTCCCAACCGCTTCGCCTACGACGAGGTGAGGGATCTTCTGTGGACCGGGCGGGACGAGCTGAGCTTCGCCGAGCAGGATGCGCGGTTCGGGGAGGACCTCGCCTACGACGTGGCGTCAGGGCTCCTCGGCGAGCTGCGTGCGGACGGGGGGTACGGGCGCGCCTCCTGCGCCGCGGCGGCCTGGCCGGGCCCGCCCTACGTGGACGCGCGGCTGCCGCCGCTCGAGGACGGCTTCTACTACCTGGTCCGCGCGCGCGGGTCCGCCGGGGTGGGCAGCTACGGAGACGGGTCGCCGGCGCGGCCGAACGTCAGGGACGCCCTCGACGACGCCTCCCCCTGCCCCTGAGGCCGGCACGCGCACGTCACCCCGGCGAAGGCCGGGGTCCAGGTGGTGGGCGCTGGATTCCGGCTTTCGCCGGAATGACGAGGGGGCTCCTTCGCGAGCGACGCGGGCCGGCGCTCAGGCGATCGAGGCTGCCGCCTCCGGAACCCGGCCGAACCGCCGCTCGCGCCGCTGGTAGTCGGCCAGGGCCTCCTCGAGGTGCGCGGCACCGAAGTCGGGCCAGAGCGTCCTCGTGAAGTGCAGCTCGGCGTACGCGCACTCCCACAGGAGGAAGTCGCTCAGCCGCTGCTCGCCTCCCGTGCGGATCAGGAGGTCCACCTCCGGGAGGCTGTCGGCGTGCGTGGCCTCGGCCATGAGCCTCGCGAACTGCTCGCGGCCGAGCTTGCCTCCCCCGTTCACGCGGGCGGCGGCGGCGAGGATGGCGTCGCGGGCCGAGTAGTCCACGGCGAGGCGGACCAGCATGCGCCGACCCGCGCGGGTCGCCTGCTCGGCGGCCTCGATCGCCTCCACCAGGGCGGGCGAGAGCCGGTCGCGCCGCCCGATGACGGCGACGCGGATCCCGTTCTCGACGGCGCGGCCGATCTCCGGGCCCAGCAGGTACTCGTAGAAGAGCTGCATGAGCGTGTCCACCTCGGCCCGCGGCCGCAGCCAGTTGTCCGAGGAGAAGGCGAACAGGGTGAGGGTCCCGATCCCCTGATTCGCCGCGGCCTCGACCGTTCGCCGGACGGCCTCGGCGCCCGCGCGATGGCCCGCGACCCTGGGCAGTCCTCGAGCGCGGGCCCAGCGGCCGTTGCCGTCCATGATGACGGCCACGTGCAGCCCACCGAACCGGGTGGACGGCGGCGTTCGGTCGGTCATCGGCTCGTTCCTCTAGGGAAGGGGGTTCAGCGCTCGCGGGTCGCCCGGATCAGCGCTTCCATGTGGTCGAGATACCGCTCCAGGGCGCGACGGCCGGCGATGGTGAGCCGGTAGGAGGTCTTCGGCTGCCGGCCGTCGAAGTACTTGGTGCAGGAGACGTAATGGGCTTCCTCGAGCTTGCGCGCGTGGACGCTCAGGTTGCCGTCGCTCGTGCGGAGGAGCTTCTTCAGGTCGCTGAAGGTGAGCGAGTCGGCGACTGCCAGCGCGCTGACGATGCCCAGGCGCGTGCGCTCGTGAATGAGACGATCGAGGCTGTGCGGCGCCAGGTCCGCCGCCCGCTCCGCCTGCGCCGGGCGGCTCTTGCGCCCGCGCCCGTGCGACAGCGCCGGCTGCCTAGCCACCGTACCTCCTCGCGATGAGGACGCCGAAGACGATGTGGAGGCCTCCGAAGCCCGCGGCCAGGAAGAGGTTCCCCCAGGCAGGCGGGCCGAGGAACGCTCCCGCGCCGAGCCCCATGAACAGCGCCCCCATCAGCGGGACGGCGGGCGCCGAGAACGTCCCCCCGGCCACCACCGCCACGCCGTAGAGCAGCAGCCAGGTCCCCGGCAAGAGCCCCTCGAGCCCTGCGCGGTAGAGGACCGCCGTGAGCACGGCCCCGGCGGCGAGCGGTGGGGCGAACCCCAGCGCGAACTTCTGGCCGGGCCCGGAGAGCATGGGAACGCCGAGCCTGCGCGCCTTGCGGTCCATCGCCCAGCCGGCGAGGAGCAGTGCCACGACCGCCTCGGCGAGCCACAGGGCGAGCCGCGACTCCCGGCTCGACAGCCGGCCCGACAGCAGCGACACGGGCAGCGCCGTCAAGCCGACCAGGACGAGCCCCCAGCCGGGGACGGCCGTGAACGAGGAGGCGCGCTCCATCGTCTCCCGGATGAACCGGAGGTGCTCCATGGCGCGCTCGTGGAGGGTGGGCGGCTCGTGCCGGCGCGGGCGGAAGGGTCGGACGACGCTCACCTCGCAGAAGATACCGACGGCCCCATACGCTGTCAAGAACTTTGCGGCGCAAAGCGAACCCGGGCCCACCGGCCCGGCTCAATCCCCTTTAGCCCCGGCCTCCTCGGCTCCGACCTCGAGGCGCACGCCGGTGCCTGCCCCCGGGTAGACCCGGCGGTTCGCGCCGGGGTACGCGAACCCGTTGATGAACATCCGGCGCGGGCGGTCGGAGCGGTTCGGCTCGCTGCCGTGGATCGTGTACGGGCCGAAGAAGACGACGCTGCCGGCGCGCATCGTGGCGGGCCGCATGCGCGCGGGATCGAGCAGGTGCGCCGGGAGCCTCCCGTCGCCGCCCGGCTCGACGTGGCCGTGGCGGCAGCTGCCCTCGACGAACACCAGCGGCCCGTTGTCCTCGCCCACGTCGTCGAGGGCGAGGGCGGACTGCACGTAGCTGCCGCGACCGTTCACGTCGGTCCAGTCGGG
This sequence comes from Acidobacteriota bacterium, assembly GCA_037446795.1. Taxonomy (GTDB): domain Bacteria; phylum Acidobacteriota; class Polarisedimenticolia; order Polarisedimenticolales; family JBBIHW01; genus JBBIHW01. The sequence continues at coordinate 366 of JBBIHW010000283.1, read as the reverse complement.
CCCGCCGTACCTGCGGTGCGCGCTGTCCTGGTGCCAGTCGAAGGCGACGCCGTCGCCCGGCAGCTTGAAGTGGGCCTGGCTGACGAGCTGTTCCACGGCGGTCGAGCCCAGCAGTTGCGCGGCCGGGCGGACGAGCCGCGGGTCGCGGCCGTACCGGCCGAGGATCGGCTCGGCGGCGCAGCACCAGACGACCCGGTGGATCCGGACGTCCCGCCGCGGCCGTCCCGGCGGCACCCTCTCGACGACGAACAGCGAGCCACGGAAGCTCGTTGTCTCGCCGAAGACCCGCGCGAAGGTCTCCAGCCGGTCGAAGGCGCGGCGCATCCGCTCGACCTCGGGAGGGCGGAAGAGGTCCTCCACGACCAC
>JBBIHW010000282.1:0-4563 GCA_037446795.1 Acidobacteriota bacterium | reverse complement strand
GGAACGGGCCCCTCACCCCGTGTATACGCGGATTGATCACCAACCGCGAACGCGGCGACCAGAGCCGCAGACGGAGGAGGGGCCATGAAGAAGAATAACAGCATCTGGGTCGGACTGGACGTGCACAAGGACACCATCGCGATCTGCTGGCTGCGGGACGAGAGCCCGGAGGAGGAGACCCGCGAGATCCCCAACGACCCACGGGCGATCCGCAAGTTCTTCCGCCGGTTCGCCGGCGAGGGTGACCTGCGCGTCTGCTACGAGGCTGGGCCCTGCGGCTACGTCGTGCGGCGCCAACTCGAGGCGCTGGGCATCGCGTGCGATGTCGTGGCGCCCTCGCTCATCCCGCGGCGCCCGGGCGAGCGCGTTAAGACCGACCGACGGGACGCCCGGAAGCTCGCCCGCCTCTACCGCGCGGGCGAACTCACGTCCATCCACATCCCGACCGAGGGCGAGGAGGCCGTGCGCGATCTGCTCCGCTGCCGGGAGGATCTCGGCGAGGACGTCACGCGCCAGCGCCACCGGCTCGGCAAGTTCCTCCTCCGCCAGGGCCGCCTCTGGCGGGAAGGCCGCCGCGCGTGGACCCAGGGGCACTGGGCGTGGCTGCGCACGCAGCGCTTCGCGGACCCCGCGACCCAGCGCACCTTCGACGAGTACCTCGCCCAACTCGACTTTGGGGTCGATCGCCTGCGCGCCCTTGACGCTGAGCTGGGCGTGGTCGCGGAGCAGGCGCCCTGGCAGCCCCTCGTCGCGCGGCTGCGCTGCCTGCGGGGGAGCGACACGCTCTCGGCCCTCACCCTGCTCGCCGAGATCCAGGACTTCCACCGCTTCCGGTCCCCGCGCGAGCTCATGAGCTTCGTCGGCCTGACGCCCAGCGTGCACGCCTCCGGCGGCCACGAGCAACGCGGGCCGATCACCAAGACCGGCAACGCGCATGCCCGCCGGATCCTCGTCGAGGCCGCCTGGCACTATCGCCATCGCCCCCAGCTCGCTGGCCGCCTGCGCGTGTGCACCCAGCGACAGCCCGAGATGATCCGCGTCGAGGCCCTCAAAGCCCAGCACCGACTCCACCGGCGGTACTGGCGCCTGGTCAACCGCGGCAAGCTGTCCCAAGTCGCCGCCGTCGCCGTGGCCCGGGAGCTCTGCGGGTTCATCTGGGCCTTCCTCGTCAAACACCCCCTGGCCGCGGCCCCCGCCGGAGCCGTCGCATGAGGCGCGTGAACAGCAGGGCAGTGCAAACGGTCGACGTGTCCCGGGGCCGACAGACGGGGGTGCGCTGGCACCGCGCGGAGCCGGCCCCGGCCCGGCCTGACGCGCACTCCTTGGCCGGGGCAAGACGCCGGCCGCGAATCGCGTGACTGACGCTGCAGGAACCGACGATGTGGGAGGGCGGAGAGAGCGGATGAGTTGGGCCACGATCGGAGCGTTCTCGCCTGATCTGTGCGGCGCCCACCCGGGACGACCCGCGTCCTCAGAGCGAGGCAGCTCCCGACGAACCACAGTCATGCGGCTCGGCTCCTCGGAGCAACCCGCGAATGCTAGAGTGATTCGTCGTCGAAGCGCGCCCGCTCGTCCGCTCTCTCCGTCACCCCACTCGATCGGACCACCAAGCCCACGGTTGGCGGCGGGCCGTTCCATGCTAGATCAGAGCAGGAACCGGATCAGGAGGGTCGCCAGCCCCAGGAACGAAAAGAATCCACACACATCGGTGAAGGTCGTGATGATCACGCTGGAGGCGATCGCGGGGTCGATCCGGAAGGTCTTGAGCGCGATCGGGATCAGCGTGCCCACGACCGCGGCGACGACCATGTTGATCACCATCGCCAGGCCGAGGATCACGGCCAGGAGCGCCTGGCCCTTCCACAGCCAGGCGATGGCGGCGATGATGAGGCCGTTGGCCACCCCGGTCGTGAAGCCGAGCCAGACCTCCTTCCGGAGGACCCGGCCCAGGACCGCCGCGGTCATGTCGCCGAGCGCGATCCCGCGCACCACCACCGTCGCCGTCTGCGTCGTCCCGATGCCGCCCATCGAGGCCACGATCGGCATGAACACCGCCAGCGTCGCCAGCGCGCGGATGGAGGATTCGAACAGGCCGATGACGGACGCCGCCAGGACCGCGGTGCCCAGGTTGATGAGCCGCCAGACCAGACGTCGGGTGAAGACCGCCCGCGGGGGATCGAGCACGGTCTCGTCGCCGGCGACGCCGCCCAGACGCTGGATGTCCTCGGTCGCCTCCTCGCGGAGGACGTCGATGATGTCGTCGACGCCGATCCGGCCGAGAAGTCGACGGTTGCCGTCCACGACCGGCACCTCGAGGAGGTTGTAGCGCTCGACGAGCCGGGCGACCTCCTCCTGGTCGGTGTCCACGGTCACGCTCTCGACGTCGTCGCTGCGGATGGCGCGGATGGGGGTGGCCGGATCCGCCGTGAGCAGGCGGTGCAGCGGCACCATCCCCACCAGGTGCTCGTGGTCGTCGACGACGTAGAGGTAGAAGGCGCCGTCGCCGGAGGCGGACTTGCGGATGTGGTCGATCGCCCGGGCGACCGTGGCGTCCTCGTGGACGGCGATGAAGGTGGGGGACATGAGCCGGCCCGCGGTCCCCTCGGCGTACTCGAGGAGCTCCTGGACCTCCTCGGACTTCTCCTCCTCCATCAGGTCGAGGATCTTGTCGGCCTGCTCCTTGGGCAGCTCCTCGACGACCTCGACGACGTCGTCGGAGGGCATGCGATCGAGGATGCGCGACACCTCGACCTCGTCGAGCGCGCGCAGCAGCTCCTGCAGGGTCGGGTCGTCCAGCTCCGACAGCACGGCGCCCTGCTGCGGGGAGGAGAGCAGGCGGAAGACGTGCACGCGGTCCGCGGGCTCCAGCTCGCGCAGCACGCTCGAGATGTCGGCGGCGTGCGCGTCCTCCAGGACGTCGGCGAGTCGCTCGTCCCGCCCGCTGCCCAGCAGTTCCTTGACCGATTCCGCCAGCCGCGCCGTCTCTCCCATGGGCCTCACGCGCAGTATGACCCTCGATCGCGATGTCGCAAGGGTTTTGTTCGCCCGGGCCCGCGCGGGGGCGTCGGCCGGGTCAGGCCCCGTACTTGGTCAGCCGGAGCGCGTTGGCCATCACCAGGGGCATGAGGTGGTGCGCCGGGAGCGTCCCGAGGCTCCCGGCGGCGCAGGCCCGCTCGGTGATCGCCGTCACGGAGTCGGCCCCGCAGTAGCGGCTCCAGAGGAGGACGGGCACGGGCTGCCAGCCGTGGGCCGCGAGCACCGCGGGGGTCGCGTGGTCGCCGGTGACGACCAGGACGTCCGGCCCGAGCGCCCGGACCGCGGGCAGGAAGGCGTCGAAGCGCTCGAGGGCGGCGACCTTGGCGTCGAAGTCTCCGTCCTCGCCGGCCCTGTCGGTGTCCTTGTAGTGGACGAAGAAGAAGTCGTAGGCCTCCCAGTGCTGCCGGAGGGTCGCGATCTCCTCGGCGTAGGTCCCGCCGGTCTTGACGACGTCCATGCCGACGAGGCGGGCGAGCCCCCGGTACATCGGGTAGGCGGCGATGGCGGCGGCGCGCAGGCCGAACACCTCGGGGAAGCGGGGCAGGTCGGGGAGCTGGTCGAACCCGCGCAGGAGGACCATGTTGGCCGGCGCGGCGTCGCTCAGGAGGGGGCGCGCCTGGGCGACGAAGGTGTTCACGAGGTCGGCGGTCCGGACGGCGGCGGGGTCGCCGTCCAGGGCGCGCACCGGCAGCGGCGGCGTGCCGAGCGCCTGGGGATCGGTCTCCGTGAGCCGGCCCGAGAGGCCCCCGCCGCGGAGCACCAGCACGAAACGGTGCTCCCTGACCGGCTCGACGAACAGCTCCACGCCCGGCAGCCGGATCGCGCGCAGCCGCTCGGCGAGCCGCACGCAGACGTCCGTCGCGATGCGCCCGGCGCGCCGGTCGGTGATGAGGCCGCTCGGGTCGACGGTGCAGAAGTTGCCGCGCGCGGCGACGTCGCCCGCGCGCAGGTCGAACTCGATGCCGAGCGCTTCCAGCACCCCGCGCCCGACGACGTAGCGGAGCGGGTCGTAGCCGAAGAGCCCCAGGTGGCCGGGACCGCTGCCCGGCGTGACGCCGGGGGCGACGTGGCGGAGCAGCCCGCACGCCGACTCGGCGGCGAGCGCCGAGAGATTCGGCAGACGGGCCGTCTCCAGTTCGGAGCGCCCCGTCTCGGGCCGCGGCAGGCCCGCGAGCCCGTCGAGCGAGAGGAGCACGATCCGCGTCGTGTTCGGCACCGCGAGCGATCGGATCAGCTCAAGCATGCGGCGGGCGGGGCCCAGGGGCGGGGCCGCCCGGCACGGGGAGTGGCCAGGGCGTGCCCGGGTGAGTGGCGGTGGCGGAGGTGCCGGGGGCCCCGCGAGGCCCGTGTGTTCCGGGCGGTGTCGTGGTTCGCGCGGTCATCGTGACCCGACGACGGCGCCCCGCGGGCCGTGCGGCAGCGTGGTCGAGCGGGATCCCCGCCGCCGCCGCCGCCACTCCCCGGCGCTAGGCATCTTTCACGGGGTTCTCGAGCACGCCGAGCCCGGTGATCTCGAGGCGACAGACG
>JBBIHW010000281.1:0-4566 GCA_037446795.1 Acidobacteriota bacterium | reverse complement strand
CGCTTCCCGGGCCGTCAGCATGACTGTCGAGCGCTTCGTGAATAATGCAGGCTAGGAGGAATGCCGCGCACTTGTCGGGTCGCCCGCCAGGGGCATGGAGGAGCTCGTCGCCAGGGAGCAGCCGCACGCGCAAGGGGCCCTGCGCTTGCGACGGTGCCGCTGGGGACGCCGAGCCGACCTCGCACCAGAGACTGCGCTCGGCTCCGGCTCCGCGAGGCGGAACTCGTGGCGGAGGAGCTTGACCGAGCGGGGCATCCGGTGCACGCGAAGCGACGTCCGCCGGCACGACGATCTCGACGCGCTTCTGCTCGAGAGCCGCCAACGCGGAGCCGGCCCTACCCGAACGTATCGCGGATCGGGCTCCGCCGAGGAGACGGTCGAGGTCAACACCGACGGACACGACCGTGGGACCTCGCCCGGCGAAGACGCTCCTGATCTCGATGCTGGCCTCCCCGCTCTCATCGGTCCGGACGCGGCCCTCGGCAGACCTGCCCCCGCTGAGGAAGGACACCCGGAGCGGAAGGCCGCCGAGGGGAATGCTCCGGCCCTTGTGAGCCAGTCGGGCCCGGACCCGCGTGCGCCCGGGGGCATCGGGCACGACGGGAGGTTCCGCTGCGATCGCGATGTCGCCCGCGAGCCGGGTCACCTCGACCTCGGCCTCCGCCACCACCGCGGCGACCGCATCGTCGCCATGGAGCATCTCGATGAGCTGAATCCAGCGCGAGAGGGCTCGCTCCACGTCCCCGGCGGCCCGAGCCTCACCTCCCTCCGCGAGGAGCCTCTCTGCGCCAGATCGCGTCTCGCCTCCAGCTCTTGCTGGAGGCGCCTCCGCTCTTCCTCCAGCTCCGCATACGGAATGGACACGAGGACGTAGACGTCGTGCACGGGCACCACGTGGCCGTCCGCGAAGCGCCCGCGCACCTCGTAGTACATCTCCACGGTGCGGCCGCTCGCAACACGAGCCGCAGCCCTCGCCGTGATCTGCTCCGTGAGGTGGGTCGTCAGCTCGGTCCGGGTCTGCTGGTAGAGGATTTCGGCGCGGACGCCCAGATACGTCACCACCTCCGAGACCGCCTCGCCGACCGCGGCCCGCTGACCCTCCTCGAGAGAAGACATGCCCGTCGCGATCCCGACGGTGACGAAGTGCCCTGGGAGATCGGGGCGGCGCGTGACCCATTCCGGCATCTTCCTGGCGGAACGGTGGAGGGGCTTCTCCGACACCGCCTCGTACGGGGCCCTGGAAGAACACGCGGCAGCGGCCAGTGCGGCGATCCCCAGGGCGGGAAGCAGCGCCCCGGGGAGCCTGGTCATCGCTGGAGCTTCTCCTTGGCCGCGGTCGCCAGTCGCCGCGCCTCCTCGTCCTGGAAAGCAGCGAGGGCCTGCTCCGTCGCGCCGCTCCGGGCCGCGAGGTAATCCTCGGTGGAAATCGAGAGGCGGACATAGCAGTTGTAGCGATACTCGACGCCGCGAGCCGTCCGCACCTGGACCTTCTCCCGGTACTCGGCCTCGGGTCGTATGCCGCTGAGCTGGGTGTTCTCCGTCGTCCAGGCCACCACGCTGTCGAGATAGCGCCCCAGGGATCGGTCGGACACGTTGACGCCGCGTATGGCCTCCGAGAACTCGGAGCGGGCCTTGATCCGTATCGCCTCCACCAGATTCTGGACGGCCTGCGCCCTCGCCTGCCGGAGCCCGAGCGCGCTGTCGTAGACGCCCGTCGCCTCGCCTTTGAAGTACAGGCTCTTCTTCTCCTCCTCGAACGGGACCTCGATCCACTTGGGCGCCTTCGATGGGACCCGTTGGACCACCTCCTCGCCGCCGACGGGGCTCCTCCGGAGCTTCCCTTCGGCGGAGCACGACAGCGCAGCCCCGCACAGCGCGAACGCCAGGGTCTCCAGGAGTACCCGGCTCATGACCCTCCTCCTTCCTGCACGGGGCCGAGAAGGGCGTCCGGCGTCAGTGTCGGTACGCTGGAACGCGTCCTGGTGGGTCAGGGCCCGCGCTTCCTCCGGGCGGTGAGTCCCCGTCTCGACCCCGCACCCTCGAGGCGAGCAGGAGACGTGCCACGGAGGCGGCTTCGCCCCCCTCCTGCGATGGCGAGCGCCGGAGACGCCGGGTGGAGACCACGTGTGGGATACGCGCCAGCCGCCCTGTGGTGAATGCCACAGGAGCGGGGTCATGTCGCGACGTACCGAGCTGGAGTCCCATCGTCCGCGGCCGCCCAGCGGACCGATCCATTCCTGAACGGAAACCCCAATGCGCTCCGCCAGGCGAGCGGGAGCCGATCGCGCACCGGCTGGACCTCATGCGGCGGTGCGGGTATCGCTCATTCCGCCGCAGCCGTTCTCGTGGAAGGGGCGCCGGCATCCTCCGGTGAAGCAGGCGTCGCCGGTGAAGCCGTCCTTGTTGACGAAGCGGATCCACTCCAGGACGCTCGCGGTCACTTCCGGGGCCGTGAACCCGTGGTTCGTAATGAAAGTCTCCACGCTCACCGTCCCTCCGCCGGGCATCGCCTCCATCGCGTTCAGGAGCACGTTCAGGAAGACCTGGACCATCTGGTCGCGCACTCCCCGCACCCGGGGCGACGGGCTCCAGAACCTCCGGTGGAAGCGAACCGCGTTGGCGCGTCGGTCGAGCTCGACGACCCCGATCGCCTCCTCGGCCGCGGCGTTCAGCTCCCATACGCTCCATTCCTGGCGCCGGGGCCTCGCGAACTGGGACACCCCGCGCACGATGCGCCCGATCCGGTCCACCTGGCCCTGCAGGGGCACGAGGCTCTCACGAAGGAACTCCTGACTCTGCTCCGTCTCCATGAGGTGGAGGCGGGTGGTCATGGAGGAAAGGGGGTTCCCGATCTCGTGCGCGATACCGGCGGCCATCCGGCCGAGCACGGACATCTTGGCGGCGTGCAGGGCCTCCATCTCGAGCGCCTTTCGGGCGGTGACGTCCTCGACCAGCTCGACGAGCTGGACGATCCGACCCCCGGCGTCCGGTACGGGCGAGACGGCGTGCCGGAAATAGCGCACGGAGCCGTCGGCGTCCGTGACGGCGCGCTCGGCCTCCCCGGGGCGGCCCGTCCGGAGCGTCCGGTGCGCCAGGCAGTCCTCGCACTCCGCTGTCCGCTCGTAGAGCGGGCACCTCCGGCCGAGCACGGGCGCGTCCCACCGGAACCACTCGGCGATTCGCTGGTTGAACCAGCGAACGTGGAGATCGGGGTCGAGGAGGATAATGCCGACCCGTGCCGCGTGGACTACTCCCTCGAGGCGCCGGCGCTCCAGGACGGCCGCCTGGGCCGTCTGCTCGAGTTCGCGATCCACTTGGCGGAGCCGGTCCATGACGAGGGTCGTGAGGTAGGAGGCCAGGAACAGGACCACGATGAACGAGACCGCCTCGCCGCTCACGAACACGGGGTCGTGAGCGGCGTGAAGATGCTCGCCGAGATCGGCGCCGGCCTCCTTCTCGTGCTCCAGCAACGCCACGCGCGCGTGGGGAAAGAGCAGATTGGTGTAGTGCGGCAGCACGTGGAAGAACTCGCCGAGGACGAGGTTGACGAAGAGCGCGATGGCCCCGGCGGTCACGGTCAGGGCCTTCTTCTTGGGAAGGAGGATTCCGGCGATGATGACGTGAAAGAGGTACGTGACGTAGAGAGGATTCTCGAGGCCTCCAGACGCGTTGAGAAGCCCCGTGAGCACCAGCAGGTCCACCGCGGCCTGCGCTGCGATCTGGTGCTCCGGGTGGCTTCCACGCCTTCCCCAAGCCGCGAAGCCGAGGTTCGCCGCCATGAGAACACCCCACCAGAAGAGGAGCCGGGGCAGGGTGACGGGGGGAAGCGTCCGCGTGATTGGGACGGCGGCCAGGATCAACGTCAGGATGACGCCAGCGGCCACCCAGCGCATGTGGACGAACCAGCGGGCGTGCTGCCGCCCTTGGCCCTCGCGGTCCATGAGGGAGGGGAGCCCCTCCGTCGGAGGCGCCTGTGGAAAGATCGGCACCTGCTGGCGGAGCAGGTACCAGGCCACGACCCCGGCGAGCGCGAGGGAGGAGACGACCCCACGCAGGATGTGCAAGAGGTGGAGCGTCTGCATGTCGAGCGAGGAGACGAGCGTCGTGCGCTCCAGGACCTCATAGGTTCCGAAGCAGAAACCGAGGACGAGGAAGGCGATCGCCACGAGCGGCCAGCGCCGCAGGGGGCCGTGAGTCCGCGCCGGCGGCGGCCGCCCCGAGTCGCGGGGCGGCGGCGGAGCGGGAGCTGGATTCCTTCTCGCCAGCATCCGTGGCTTACCCGCCGAACCTGATCGCTGATGGTACATCACACGAAGGAGGAGGCAGTAAACGCCCACATTTTGGGCCGGTCCGCGGGCAGGCCTCGACCCGCCGGCGTGTTGGACCGCTCGCTCGACGCTCGACTTGCCCGGATCGCGCAGCGTTTCCCGAGCCTTCCCACGGCCTGCCGGCGTTCGAGTCGAGGCGCTCCGCTGGCGAGCAAGTCCGTGAGGCTCTGTCGAAAAGCAGGCCTAGCGCGCGCGAACGAGGGCGTCCCCGCAGCACTCGAAAGGGTCCTCCGTTCCG
>JBBIHW010000280.1:0-4592 GCA_037446795.1 Acidobacteriota bacterium | reverse complement strand
CACGAACCTGGACAGTCGGCTGACCGCACCGGTGAACTCCAGCTCCGGATGGGCGTCCACGCGCAGCCGAGCCCGGCGGCCCACGTCGAGCCAGGCCACCTCGGTTTCCGGCACGTCCACGATCGCGCGCAGGCGGGAGGCGTCCACGAGCCGTACGACCGGTGTCGGTTTCGACTGCGTGCCCGCCGTCACGAGCGCTCCAGGGTCCACGAAACGCTCGACCACGATCCCGTCGAACGGAGCCACGATGCGGCTGTATCCGCGGAGGGTCTCGAGCCGGCCCCGCTCGGCCCGTACGACCTCCAGGCGCGACTCGGCGGCGGCCAGGGAGGCTCGAGCCGCCTCCAGGGCGCTCGTAGCCAGGTCCACCTCCTGTGCCGTCGCGGCCCCCGGCTCTTCGGCGCGGATGGCCTCGAGCCGACGCAGGGTCGAGTCCCGAAGCCCGGTCTCCGCCCGGGCCCGCTCCACCTCCGCGGCTGCCTGCCTCTGCTCCGCCTCGATGCGCCTCCACTCGTCCTCCATTTCCGGGATGTCCAGCTCGGCCAGGATCTCGCCCTCGCGGACACGATCTCCGCGATCCACGCCGATCGTCCGGAGGTAGCCGGACGCCTTCGCGTAGAGCACCGCCTCGTTCCAGGGCTCGAGGCTCGCCACGACCTCCAGGCGCCGGACGATGTCGCGTCGAACGGGCGTCGTCGTCTCGACGGGGAGCACCTCCACCGCCCCTCTCTCGGAAGCCCCGGAGCGTCCTTCGCGCCACTGCAGCCAGGCGATCGCTCCGAGCGCGACAACGGCCACCGCGGCCACGAGCCCGTAGCGCCGGCGCCTCACGAACCCGCGACCTCCCGCGATCCCCGAGCGCGCGTTCATCCGGCTTCCTCCCCCCTCGGGCCGCGAGGCCGGCGTGCTCCCTTCAACGTCAGGTAGAGCGACGGCACGACGAAGAGCGTGAGCGCGGTGGAGGCCAGGATCCCTCCGATGACGGCTCGCGCCAGAGGCGTCGTCGCCTGGCCCGGCGCGAGCGCCAACGGGAGCAACGACAGGACGGCGGCCAGAGACGTCATCAGGATCGGCCGGAGGCGGATCCGCCCCGCCTCCCGAATCGCCTCGTCCGCGGAAGCCCCCTCGGCGAGTCTCCGGTTCGCGAAGTCCACGTAGAGGATCCCGTAGGAGACCGCGATGCCCACCATCGTGATGACGCCCATGAAGGACTGGACGTTCAGCGTCGTGCCCGTGACCCACAGCGTCGCGAGAACGCCCGCCAGCCCCGGCGGCACGGCCGCCATGATCGCGAGCGGGTCCAGGAAGGACCGGAACTGGACCACCATCACGAGATACACGACCGCCACGGCCAGCAGCAGGCCGAACGCCATGTCGGCGAACGAATCCCGCATGCTGGCCACCTCCCCGCGCATCCGGATCGCGTAGCCGGGCGGGGTCGGAATCCCCGCGATCGCCCTCTCGATGTCGGCCGCGACGGAGCCCACGTCGCGGCCGGCCACGTTGGCGTAGACGTCCACGACACGCGTGATGTTGACGTGGGCGACCTCGGCGGGTGCGGTGGCCGCCTCGAACGTCGCCAGGTTCCGCAGCAGCGTGACCGACCCGGAGTCGCCCGCGATCGGAATGTTCTTGAGGGTCTCCAGATCGCGGATGGCATCCTCCGTGTACTGGGCCCCGAGGAAGTAATGGTTCCCGTTGCTGTGGTCGAACCAGAACGACGGCGAGAAGTTGACGCTGGAGTTCAGCGCGGTGACGACGTTCTTGACCACGTCCTCGTTGGTCAGGCCCAGGTAGGCCGCCTTCACGCGGTCCACGTTGACCTTGATCTGCGGGAAGTCCATGCGTTGCTGGACGCGAACGTCTACCGCCCCTGGAACCGCCGCCACGCGGCGCCGCACCTGCTCCGCGATGGGGGCCAAGACCTCGAGCCGCCGGCCCTCGACCTGGATGTCAATCGGGGACGGCAGGCCGAAGTTGAGGGCGGCCGTGATCATTCCTCCGGTGTCCACCGCGAACTCGACCCCCGGGAAGCGCTCGTTGAGGACCGAGCGGAGCCTGTCCGCGTAGTGCTGGGCGCTCCGCCGGCGGTCGTCGGACAGCTGGATGCTGACGAAAGCGTCCATCGGGCCGGAATTGGGCGTGTAGGCAGCCGGCCAGTCCAGCAGCACGCCGATGTTGGAAACGACCTTGACGATCTCCGGGGCGGGAACGACCTCGCGGATCGCCTCCTCGACGTCCCGCACGAGCTCCTCGGTCCGTTCGATGCGCAGGCCCGACGGGCCGCGCAGGCGCAGCGTGATCTGCCCCGCATCCACCTGCGGGAGCAGCTCCTGGCCGACGAAGGGGTAGAGGCCCAGGCACCCCAGGGAGATTCCGCCGGCCGCAGCCAGCACGGCCAGGCGCCCTCCGAGGACCCGGTCGAGCGCCCGCCCGTAGCCCTCGCGGACCCGCTCGAAGAGGCGACCCGGGATCGCCATCAGCGACGGGGCCGCCGCCCGACCGGAGGAGGCCGCGCCCAGGGAGCGCGCCGCGTGCAGCTCGCCGCCCGCCCGCAGCAGCTTCCAGCAGAGCGCGGGCACGAGGGTCATGGCGATCGCGTAGGAGGCGGCGAGGGCGAGGCAGACGGCCAGGGACAGCGGGGCGAACAGGAACCGCCCCATCCCGCTCAGGAAGAGCACGGGAAAGAAGACCGCCATGATCGTGAGGGTGATGATCAGGACCGGTCCGGCGACCTCCTGCGTCCCGTCGAGCGCGGCGCGGAACGGATCCTTCCCGCCGCGCAGGTGGCGCTCGACGTTCTCGATCACGACGATGGACTGGTCCATGAGGAGCCCTAGGGCCAGCGCGAGGCCCCCCAGCGTCATGCTGTTGAGGCTCTGCCTCGTCGCGAACAGGCCGACGAGAGCCGCGATCACGGCCAGCGGGACCGAGACGAGGATGACGAGAGCCGACCGGACGCTGCCGAGGAAGAGCAGGATCATGAGGCCGGCGAGGCCCGCCCCGAGCACGCCCTCCCACTGGAGGCTCCGGATGGACTGGCGGACGTAGACCGACTGGTCCATCACCACATCGAGCGCGATGTCGGGGGGCAACCGCTTCCGGATCTCGTCGAGCTGTCCCCGGATCCCCTCGACGACCGCGATCGTGTTCGCCCCGGGCTGGCGGTAGATCGGGATGTAGACCTGCCGGCGCCCGTCAATTCGCACGACGTTCGTCTGGATCTGGGCGGCGTCCTCGACGCGCCCGACGTCGCGCACGAAGACCGGGGCGCCGCCCTCGATCTTGACGGGGAGCGCGTCGAAGTCGGCTACCTGCTCCACCATCGCGTTCGCGTTGATCTGGTACTCGATGTCGCCGAACTTGGCGCTGCCGGTCGGGACCAGCACGTTGTGCGCGCGGATCGCCTCGATGACGTCCAGCGGGTCGAGGTTCCGCGCCTGGAGCCGGTCCCGATCCACGTAGGCCAGGATCCTCCGGAGCCGCCCCCCGTAGACCGCGGGAGCGATGACGCCCGTGATGGACTGGAGCCGGTTGCGCAGCTCGAAGTAGGCCACGTCGTAGAGCCGCGTCTCGTCGGCCGCGGCACTGGAGACCGTGACGAGGGCGAGCGGGATCGTCGCCGTGGGGTCGAACGGCATGACCATGGGGGGGACGGTCCCCGGCGGCAGGTAGTAGAGATCGGACATCGCGAGAGAGCTGACCATGGAAAGGGCGGTGTTGGGATCGATGTCGGGCCGGAAGAAGTCCTTCACGACGCTCACGCCGATCATGGACTTCGATTCCTGACGTGCGACCCCGTTGGCCTGTCCGGTCCACCGCTCCAGGCGCGTCGTGATGTCCTGCTCGACGAGCTCCGCCGGCATGCCCGGGTAGAACGTCAGGATCTGCACGGCCGGCGTGCGGAAGGTCGGGAGGATGTCGGTCGGGATCCGGGGCAGGACGGTCAGTCCGAGCAGGAGGGTCCCGACCCCCATCACCGCCACGCCATACGGGTTTCTCAGCGCGAGCCGGACCAGTCCCATCCGGGATCCCCCCAGGGCACGAGGCCGCTCAGAGTCGCCCTGCCAGCGACAGGACCTCCGGTTCGGACAGCTCCGCCACGAGCGCGTACGTCAGGCCTCGCTCCTCCCACACGAGCACGCTCAGCCCCCGCTCGTGCGCGCGGCAGAGACGTCTCGATCCCCCGGGAACGGACGGCATGGCGGGCCACCTCTCCCCCGCGGTCTCGAACGCGAACAGCGAGGCCGGGCGAGCGGGCTCGCCCGTCCGGCCGGCCATCTCGTAGAGGACCAGTGCGGCCGGCCTGCCGCGCACCCGGCAGCGGCGCGCCCCCTTCGGGGATGCCCCCGGCAGGATCGGTACGCGGACCGACAGCCCCGTCTCCGCCCGCAGCCAGCTGGCGATGTCCCCGGCCGAGCCCGAGATAAAATCCGCCGCGCCGCCGCGCGTGAGCTGCTCGAAGTGGTCCGCGGCGAGCGCCTCGACGGTCCGGCGCGCCTCGGCCGCACCGCGGGCCCCGACGAGCCAGGCCGAAACCGCCACCGCCGCGAAGCCCGAGCGAGCCGGGGCTTGTCGCGTCGAAAGTAACG
>JBBIHW010000279.1:0-4609 GCA_037446795.1 Acidobacteriota bacterium | reverse complement strand
ACAACTGCCCTCTGGTCACGAACCCCACCCAGGTGGACGCGGACGCCGACGGGCTCGGCGACCTCTGCGACAACTGCCCTTCGGCAGCCAACACCTCGCAGCTCGACGCGGACGGCGACGGGCTCGGCGACGCCTGCGACAACTGCGCTTCGGTGCCGAATCCGCGGTTCTGCTCGAACGACCCGACCCGCAGGTGCGCGAGGCCCGCGGACTGCCCGGGGGGGACCTGTGTCGCGCAGGCGGACTCGGACGGCGACGGGCTGGGCAACGCCTGCGACGCCTGCCCGCTGAACGCGGATCCAAACCAGGCCGATCTCGACCGCGACGGCTTCCCCGACGCGTGCGACGCGTGCCCGGACGCTCCCGACGACCAGGCGGACCGCGACGGGGACGGCGTGGGCGACCGCTGCGACAACTGCCTCACCACCTCGAACCCGCGACGCTGCTCGAACGATACGACGCGGGCCTGCCGGCTCAACGCGGACTGCCTGCAGCCGGGAGGCGTGTGCCTGCAGGCCAATCTGGACAGTGACACGCGAGGCAACGCCTGCGACAACTGCCCGCACGTGCGCAACGACCTCACGTGCCGGGAGGGCACGGCCTGCCTGCGCGACAGCGACTGCCTGTTCAACCGCGGGCCGTGTTCGTCCGGGCGCTGCCTGCTCGACGACGACTTGCTCTGCACCGGGGACCAGGACTGCCTGGTGGACCGGACGCCGTGCCGGCCGTTCTCCGACTACGATTCGGACGGGATCGGCGAGGCGTGCGAGACGGGGATCGGTCTGGCGGACGTGGACCGCAGCGGCAGGGTGGACGGAAAGGACCTGGCCCGCCTGGCGAGGGCCTTCGGAGCCGCTGTGGGGGATCCTCGTTACGACGCGGGCTCGGACCTGGATCGAGACGGCCGCGTGGACGGGGTGGATCTGGCGGTGCTCGCGACCCAGTTCGGCCTGGCGCTGTAGGACACGGATGACGAGAGGCCCGAGATGAAAGCATCCGAAACCCCCACGGACGTGGTGCCCCTGGTCTCGGCTGCGGCCGCTTTGCTGCGGGCCGCGACGGCGGTGGCTCTCCTCGCGGTGTGCGCCCTGGGAGTCGGCTGCGACGGCGGGGACGGTGGGGGAGGAGGGGTCATCGCCCCACCGGGAATCGTCGCGGGCTTCATCCCCACCGAGACGCCGGCCGCCCCCGATCGGGTTCGCCTCGCCTCCGGAGACGTCAGCGGGGACGTGGTCGTGGTCGCCGTCTCGATCGGCGGCCCGACGACGAGCCAGGACATCTCGTCGTTCGCCTTCGACCTCGAGCTGGGAGATCCCACGGTGGCGGAGTACCTGGCCAATCCGGGTGCGACGGAGGGCGACGCACTCGTGCCGACCGCGGGCCAGACGGTCGAGGCCCTGGCCACCCAGACCGGCAGCCGCGTCGTCGTCGGCGTCTCGAAGCTTCCCGCCTCTCCTGGCAACGGAGTCGCCGCAGGCGAGGCCGTCGTCGTCCGCGTCCCGTTCCGCCTCCTCAAGCGAGGTCAGACGACACTGAGGTTCGCCCCCTCGCCCGCGCCCGCCGGCGAGAATTCCGACGGAGGCCCCAGCGGGGTCCAGTTCGACTTCGCCCCGGCGACCCTCACGGGCTCCTGACCGCCCCACCGCCGGCCGGCTCAGCGTCGCCCCGGGCGTCCCTCTGGCCGCGCTGCTCGTCCACCCAGGCCGTCAGCGCGAGCCCCGCCGCGAAGAACGGCACCGTCCACAGGATCGCGAGCCTCTGATCTCCGGACAGGCTCGACACGAGGCCGAAGCTGAGGAAGGCGAGGATGGACCCGAGCTGCCCGCCGAGGACGTAGAAGCCGAAGAACTCGGCCTCGCGGTCCCGGGGGGCGAGCTGCGTCATGAAGGAGCGGCCCACCGCCTGCGTGCTGCCCATTCCGATGGCCGCACCCGCGGCCATGGTCCAGAAGGCGCCGGCGGTGCGGGCGAAGGCAGCGGCGAGGGCGACGGCCACCCACAGGAGCAGCGTCAGCACGATCGTCCGCTTCGCCCCGATGCGATCCGCCACCCAGCCGGCGAGGATCGTTCCCGGCACGGCCACGACGTTGGTGAAGACGAACAGGGCCACGAGCTGCTGTCCCTCGATGCGGAAGGTCTGCGCCGCGTAGATGGCGCTGAAGCGGATCACCGTGTTCACCCCGCCGAAGAAGCACACGTAGGCGAGGACGTACTTGGCGGCCTCACGGTAGCGGCGCATGTGGGAGAGAGTGTCGGCGACGCGCCGGAAGCCGATGCCGGGGTAGTCCATCCACCGCGGAGGAGGCCCGGCGGGAGGGCGGTCTCGCAGCACGAGGAGCGTCGGCAGAGCGAAGGCGGCGAAGAACAGGCCGACGACGACGAAGGAGAGGCGGTACCGGGCGACCGCGGACGGATCGAGCGCCCCCGTGGGGCCGATCAGGGGCCTTCCGATGAGGGGCGCGCAGGCCGCGAGGGCGGCCAGGCCGCCGAGGAAGCCGACCCCCCACGCGGCGCCGGAGATCTTCCCCACGGTCCGCGGCGTGGACACCTCCGGGAGGAAGGCGTTGTAGAAGACATAGCCCCCCTCGAAGCCGATGGTGGCCACGACGTAAAGGGCGAAGGCGGGGATCACCGCTCCCGGCTCGACGAAGAACAGCAGCGCGGTCGCCAGCACGCACTGGGCGACGGTCAGGGCGAGGAACCGCTTCTTGCGGCCCGAGTAGTCGGCGAGGGCCCCGAAGATCGGGCTCGTCGCCATGAGCAGGACGTTGACGACGATGCCGGCGAGACCCCAGAGGAGGTCGCCCGCCGGGTTGCCGGCGCCGACGACGGCCTGCCGGAAGTACACGGAGAAGGCGACGGTGGTGATGAGCGTCGTGTACGACGAGTTGGCGAAGTCGAACAGGCACCAGGCGACCACCTCCCGAGGGCGCGGGGCGGGCGGCGGCGCGAGCGCGGGAGGCATGCGGGCGGCCCCCTCAGCGCTCGCCCCACCGCAGCTTTCGGCGGAGGACCTCGAAGAAATGCCTTCGGGCCACGCGCACGAGCCGCAGCGGGCTCGGGTGGTCGTCCACCGAGATGGAGTCTCCCGTGGACATGGGGAAGCCGACCTGGCCGTCCAGGGTGAGATAGGCCTCCTCGTCCATGCTCTCGAGGGTCGCCCGCAGGCGCACGTCCGGGGGGACGACGAGGGGCCGGTAGGTGAGCGTGTGAGGGCAGATGGGCGCGATGACGAAGGCGCGCATCCGCGGGTCGAGGATGGGACCACCGGCCGACAGGTTGTAGGCCGTGGACCCCGTGGGCGTGGCGATGATCAGGCCGTCGCTGGTGTAGCGGGCGACCTCCTTCCCGTCCGCCCGGAGCTCGATCGTGATCATGCGCGCGAGCGCGGCCTTCGTGATCACGGCGTCGTTCAGGAGGGCGTACTGGCCGACGAGCCTGCCGCCGCGGCGGACTCGGACGCGCAGCGTCTGCCGGTGCTCGACCGAGAACCTCCCGCGCAACACTCGGTCGAGCCCCGAGTAGATCTCGTCCGGTTGCAGCTCGGTCAGGAAGCCGAGCCCGCCGAGGTTCACGCCCAGGATGGGCACCTTCTCGGGAACGGCGACGCGGGCCATGGACAGGAGCGTTCCGTCGCCGCCCGCGACGATGAGCAGATCGGTCTTCCGGGGCAGGCGGTTGCGCGGGAAGCCGTCCTTGCGGCCGACGGCCCGTGCCGTCTCCTCGTCCAGCAGCGCCGAGATCCCGCGCCGCTCGAGCCAGGAGCACACCTCCCCCGCGAGACCGGCGATCTCCGGAGGGCTCAGCTTGGCGACGATCGCCACGCGCCGGATCCCCCGGCCGGCGCGACGCGTCATGCCTCGCCCCCGGGCTCCGAGGCGGCCGCGCGAGCGATGGCGGCGGCGAGCGCGTCGAAGGGGACGCCGCTGCGGTCGGGGGCGAGGTGCAGGAAGTACTCCACGTTGCCTTGCGCCCCGCGCACGGGCGACGCAGCCACCGCGAGAACGCCCCAGCCTCGCTCCCGGCTGAAGGAGGCCAGCCGTTTCAAGACATCCGCGCGGGCCTCCGGGCTGCGAACGATCCCCCCCCGCCCCACCCGGCCCCGGCCCACCTCGAACTGGGGCTTCACGAGCGCCACGATCTCCCCACCCGGCTCGAGGCAGGCCGCGACGGCCGGCAGGACGAGCTCCAGGGAGATGAAGGATACATCCACCACGGCGAGGGACGGAGAAGCGGGCAGCGCGCCGGGCACGAGCCGCCGCGCGTTGACGCCCTCGAGGACGACGACCCGCGGATCGGTCCGGAGCGAGACGTCGAGCTGCCCGCGACCGACGTCGAGCGCGATCACGGCGCGGGCGCCGCGCTCGAGAAGGACCTGTGTGAACCCGCCCGTGGACGCGCCGACGTCGAGGGCGACGCGGCCGGAGGCGACCACGCCGAAGCGGTCGAGGACCGGGGCGAGCTTCAGGGCGCCCCGGCTCACGTAGCGGCGGGAGGGCAGCAGCTCGAGCGGCGCGTCGGCGGGCAGGAGGGCGCCCGGCTTCCCGAGGCGGCGTCCCGCGGACCGGACGAGCCCCGCCAGCACGAGGGCGTGGGCCTTCGCGCGGGTC
>JBBIHW010000278.1:0-4630 GCA_037446795.1 Acidobacteriota bacterium | reverse complement strand
CGCCCGACGCCGGTGGTCGCCGAGACGCAACTCGGGCTCCCCGATGTCCTGGTCCTCTTGATCGCTTTCGGCCGCGAGTCCGGCTAGCTCGTGAATCCGAGGCGTCAGGAAGCCCGTCCGCTCGTCGCTGTAGAAATCGCCCGTGCCGACCGTTGCGGTGCCGTCTTCCGATTCGAAGCGCACCTTCACGAAATCCTGGCCGCAGGTGCGGCACAGGGCCGCCGGCCGTGCCGCCGAACCGCACTTGGGACACTCGGCGCCGCCCTGCGGGATCAGCTGGCGGCATTCCGGATTGAGACACAGCCACACGTCGTACACGCCGTGGAAGAACGTGTGAAGCTTGGGCCGCAGGCGTGGCAGGTGGTCGTCGTCGCCCACGCTGCCGACGAGCAGGTACGCCTCGACCTCGCGCCGCAGTTCGCCCTCGGTTCGCTCGGCTCGACCCGGCAAGCGCGAACGCAGTGCCGCGGCCGCGTCGGCCACGGAGGCCGGCACGGAGAAGACGTCTTCGAGAACGGCGACCACCGCGTTCCCTGAGAGCAAGTCCGTGATCGCGTCGGCAAGGGGAGCGCGCGATCGAGCGGTTCGGCCGGTGAGTCGCTCCGCCAAGCGAAGGACCGCGGCTTCGTCCGAAGCGTCAAAGCTCAGGAGGTCACCTTCCGAGATGTCCGGCGGTGGCGGGATCCACGGGGGCTCCTCAGTCGGGCAGGCCGCGAACCGCTCTGCGATGATGTCGCTAGGCTGAACCGTCTCGCCGAAAAGGAGCGTGGCAAACTCGGCGAGGGCCTCGGCGCCCCCGGCGCCGGAGGCCACGGTAGCCGACGTGCCCATGGCGATGAGACCGCCTGGGGCGAGACCGGCGTGCGCCTTGAGGCGCCGGATGAGACATGCGATCTCGGTCGCGAGAGCGCCGCGGTAGGAGTGCAGCTCGTCGAGTACCAGGTACCGGAGCGCGTTGGTGAACAGCACTCGATCTTCCGAGCGGACCAGCAGGAACTCGAGCTGCTTGTAGTTCGTGAGCAGGATGTCCGGGGGGTCGCGGCGAATGGCAGCACGCGTCAGACGCTCGGTCTCCGCTGGTTCCTCTCTGAGGTTCTGCGACGCGGTGTCGCTATCGCCCGTGTAGAGCCCATAGGAAAGGTTGAGGTCGGTCCCGCGGAGAAGTCGGCGGAGCCGTTCGAGCTGATCGTTGGCCAGCGCGTTCATCGGGTAGAGCAAGACCGCTTGGACGCCACGAGTCCCTTGCTCCTTCCGCCGAAGGATGCCGTCCAGCACGGGCAGGAGGAACGCCTCAGTCTTTCCGGAACCAGTCCCCGTCGTTACCACGAACGAGCGGCCAGCCCGACCTGCCTCGAACGCTTCAATCTGGTGGCGATACAGGGCCTGGTCGGCGAACGGCCAATGCCCCTTGAGGAGATCCGGGTGCGCACGGCCCCCGTCCACGAGCTGCTGAAGCGTTTCCGCCCGGTCGTAATCCCTGCTGAGGGTGACGTAAGGCCCGCGGACGACGACGTCGGCCTGAGCCAGGTGGGCTTCGAACTGCTCCCGGAGACGGTCGTCGAGAAACCGGTACGAGGTTCTCAGGAACCGGCGGTACTGCTCGATGAGGTGGCGAACGGCGGCGACGGCTGACATGCTCACTTGGAGACGGCTCCCCGGGGCGGTCACCTGTGCTTTGGCCCGGCTGCGAGATGGGCGTGGAACCACTCCGCAGCCTTGCTGAGCATCCGCTCGGCGACGACACTATCCAGGGGCCAGGTGACCAATGTAGCGTACCGTGCGGAGTACACACCGATTCTTGCAACTCGCTCGACCGACTCGGGGTCGCGATGCATGCCCGCGATGCGACCCAGCAGGACGTAGCCGATCAGCTGATGAACGGTCATCCGCTCCAACGTGAAGTGCTTCGTCGTCTTGACCTCGACCAGGAGATCGTCGAGTACGACGTCAGCGTCCGCCCCACCCACCATCTGGGATGCTCTCCCGAACGTCGGATTGAGCAGGCATCGATCCTGGCAGACCCACCCGTTCTGGGGAATAGCAGCCACGAGGGTCATGAGATCGTCAATGTCAGCCGCCAGCGGCGGGACCTCGATTTCTTGAGTACCGCGCCCCGAGCGGAATACGGCGTCCAGTCGTGCAAGGCTGAGCGCGGCCTCGCACACAGACCGGGTCAATTCTCCAGTGGCGAGGAACTCCGCGTGCTGGCGTTTGGCGCGACGCACGAGGGCTGCTCCCACGCGTTGCCGGGCCGGGGCCAGCACCGGGACCGTTTCTTCCGCTAGCCAAGGGCGGCTGATGGCGCCGGGATTGAGTCGCTCGAGCCGCCATCGGAAGAGATAATCGAAGGCGGTCCCCACGAGGCCATAGTTCGGAGAACGAGGTGGAGCCGCCAGAGGCGGAGCTGGGCGGGGAAGCTTGGGCAGAGTCGGGACCAGTCCTCGGAAGTAGGCGATGACTTGCTCGTCGGTCTCTAGGACACTGGACAGGCTCATTGGATGCTAACGCTGATAGCTAGTTCTTGACATATTGAGTTCGATATTATAACATGATGTTCATATGGCATGCAAGCTCCCAAGCTCCATAGTGAAACCGGGGTCCAATGCCCATTGACGCAAAGGAACTTGCCAGCCGGCTCAAAGCCGCGAGGGAGGCCTCGCGCCTCACCCAGGAGGAGGTGGCTCGCTATCTCGGCGTCTCCCGCTCTACGGTGGCGCAGATGGAACTCGGCAACCGGGCGGTGACCAGCTTGGAGCTCGACCGCCTCGCCTATCTGTATGGTCGCGATATCCGCTCCTTCCTGGCAGACGAATTTCGGCCCGAAGACGCGCTCGTGGCGGTGTTCCGGCGCCATCCCGAGATGGCGCGCAACGATCTCGTGCTGGCTGCGGTGCGCGAGTCTCTCGCGGCCGGTCGGGAAGTGACGAACCTCGAGCGACTGCTCGGAGTGGACGTTGACCTCACCGCGCTGCCTTCCTATGGCCAGAGGGCTCCCCGCACCAAGTGGGAGGCCATCCAGCAGGCCGAGCGAATCGCGGCTGAAGAACGTCGGCGGCTGGGTCTGGGCAGCGCGCCGTTGCCGAGTGTCGGTGAGCTGCTGGAGGGCCAGGGAGTGCGAACGGCGCAGGCCCCGCTCCCCGAGGATGTTTCCGGGCTTACGGTGGCGGAGCCCGATGTGGGCGTGCTCGTCGTGGTGAACCGCGAGCACGTCCCCTGGCGCAAGCGGTTCTCGTTCGCTCACGAGTACTGTCACGTGCTGCTCGATCGGGACGAGAAGGGAACCATCAGCCGGGCGTCTGATCGGGACACGTTGCCCGAGGTGCGTGCCAACGCGTTCGCCGCGGCGTTCTTGATGCCCGCCGACGGTGTCGCGGCGTTTCTCCAGGGGCTGGCCAAGGGTCGGCCGAGCCGGCTGCGCGCCGAAGTGTTCGACGAGGAAGCAGCCCTTTCGGCACAGGCCCGACCCGGGCCGCGCAGTCAAGACATTCAGCTCTACGATGTCGTGCTGCTGGCGCGCCACTTCGGGGTGAGCCGCATCTCGACACTCTATCGCCTCAAGAACCTGAAGCTCCTCACGGAGCCGGAGTTCGAGACGCTCCAGATCCAGGAGGAGAGCGGGCGCGGGCGGGAAATGGCGGAGGTGCTTGGCCTGCCGGAGCCTGACGAGAGCGGCGATGGGGTACGCGCCCGGATCGTCACGCTCGCGCTCGAGGCCTACCGCCGCGGCGAAATCACCCGCGCCAAGCTGGTCGAGCTTGGGCGGCTCGCGGGTCTCGAGACCGGTCAGCTGGAGCGGGCGCTGGCCGATGCTGCGCTGAAGACTGATGTCGAGCCGACGGAAGTGCTCGTTCCCCGGGAGTAGCCCGTGGTAGCGGCATCCATCCGGACGGTCGTGGTGGATGCCAGCGTCCTCATTAACCTGATTCACGTGAAGCGGCTCGATTTGTTTGGGAAGCTCGGGGGCTTTGAGTTTGTGGTTCCCGAGCAGGTGGTCGAAGAGGTGAAGTATCCGGACCAGGTGACAGTGCTCAACGAAGCTCTGGCTCGGGGCTGGGTGCGGAAGGAACCGAGCACGGACGTGGCCGAGATCGCTCTGTATGCCGAGCTGTCCGGGGTCATGGGGAAGGGCGAGGCGGCATGCCTGGCGATGGCGCAGCGCCGGGGGTGGCTCGTGGCGTGTGATGAGGCTGGGAGGTTTCGGCGCGAGGCGGAGGCGCGCCTCGCTCGCGACCGCTTGGTGAACACACCAGGGCTTATGGTGCTCGCCATACGCCGCGGGTTGCTCACGGTCGAGGAGGCCGACCGGACCAAGGAGGTGCTGGCTACGCGGAACTACCGAATGCGGTTTCGGTCGTTTCGAGATCTGTTGGAGGGCCAATGACGGCCCGACGAACGCTCCAGCGGATCGCTCCGCTCTTTAAGCCACGTGCACGCGCCGTGCCAGCGAAGACGAGGCTCCTGCTCTTTGTGCGTGCTGCAGGCCGCTGCGAGTTTGACGGCTGCAATCGGTATCTCCTAGAGCACCACGTCACGAAGGCGGACGGTGTTTTCGCACAAATGGCTCATGTCTGGGCGTTCAGCGAAAAAGGCCCCCGTGGCCGCGGGCGCCGTGGACAGTTCGGGAAGATCA
>JBBIHW010000277.1:0-4651 GCA_037446795.1 Acidobacteriota bacterium | reverse complement strand
AACAAGGCCGTCGTCGAGCGACAGCCCGAGATCATCCTCCTCCGACTTCCATCGGGAGAGGAGCAGCGGCTGTCCCGCTACGAGGCGATCGTGGACCTCGACGAGGCGCGGGCCCGCGTTCGCCGCGAAGTGCTGTCGGTCGCGGGACTCGAGCCGGAGGAAGCCGCCGAGCTCGCGAGCCTCGCTGTGTCCTTCGTGGACGCGAACACCGCCTACGACCCGCAGGAGACGGCCGCCCGGCGGGAGGCGGCCGCGGCGGCCGTTCGCCCGGTGCTGGTGCGCCGCCCCGCCGGGTCCCTCCTGCTGCGGCGGGGCGAGACGGTCACGGAGGAGGTCCTGGCGAAGCTCGGCGTTTCAGCGAAGACTCACCCGGGATCCGGCACGATTGCGGGACTGGCGGGCCTGCTCTTCGTCGTCGGCATGCTCGCCCTGTTCCTCCATCGCTACACGCGCCACGACCGGCGGCGGTTCAGCCGGGTTCGCCACCTTCACGCGCTCCTCACGCTCGTGCTCGTGGCGAGCCTCGTCGTCGCGCACGGGGTGCTGTGGATCGCCCGCGAGGTGGCCGACGACCTGGCGCCTCCCTACGATCGTCCGGAGCTGTACGCCTACGCCGTTCCGCTCGGCGGCGGGGCGATCCTCGTCGGCCTGCTGGCCGACAGCCGCATCGCCATGGTCTACTCGACCTTCGCCGCCTTCCTGTTCGGGGGCCTGACGGGCTGGGACGTCTGGAGGACGCTCTGGGCCCTGCTCGTGCAGTGGGCGTCCATCTACGCCATCAGCGCCTACCGCGATCGCGCCGCCCTGCTGAGGGCGGGGCTCCTGGCCGGCGGCGCCGGCGCGGTGTCCGCCCTCGCGATCCTGGCGCTCTCGAGCGAGGCGCACACGGCGGCCGAAGCGCTTGTCGTGGCCGGGGGCGCCTTCCTCGGGGGCGGCGTGGGGACCGGGCTCCTGGTCTCGTTCGCCCTGCCCCTGTTCGAGCGGATGTTCAACGTGCTCACCGACGTGCGGCTGCTCGAGCTGTCGAATGCGAACCACCCGCTGCTGGCCGAACTCGCCGTCCGCGCGCCGGGCTCCTACAACCACAGCCTGGTGGTCGGGGCGCTGGCGGAGGAGGCGGCGCGCGCCGTGGGCGCGAACGCACTGTTCTGCAGGGTCGCGGCCTTCTACCATGACGTGGGGAAGCTGCGGAAGCCCGAGTACTACGTGGAGAACCAGAGGGACAGCAACCCCCACGACCGGCTGGCCCCTTCGATGTCGGCGCTCGTGATCTCGTCCCACGTGAAGGACGGCGTCCGCATGGCACGCGAGGCGGGCCTGCCCGAGCAGATCGTGGAGATCATCCCCCAACACCACGGGACGCGCCTCATGACCTATTTCTTCGAGAAGGCGCGCAGGCGCGCGGAGCGCGGCCGGGAGCGGATCCGCGAGGAGGAGTTCCGGTATCCCGGGCCCAAGCCCCAGAGCCGGGAGGCCGCGATCTTCATGCTCGCCGACGGGGTCGAGGCCGCGGCGCGCAGCCTCAGCGATCCCACGCCGAGCAGACTGCGCGAGGTGATCCACCGCGTGACGAACTCGGTGATCCTCGACGGCCAGCTCGACGAGTGCGACCTGACCTTCTCCGACCTGGCGAAGATCGAGCAGGCGTTCCTCCGAACCCTGGTCAGCATGCACCATCACCGGATCGCGTACCCGGGCTTCGAGTTCGGCCGCCCGCCGAGGGACCGGGAACCGGCGCCGCGCGCGGCGCCCGGGGCCTCGTGAACCGGTGGACGTCTCGGTGGTCCAGACCGCCGGCGGCGAGCTCCCGCTGCGGGGGCTCGCGCAGTTCGCGCGGGAGGTGGCTCGCCTGGCCCCCCCTCCGCGGGGAAGGGCGAGCCTCGGCGTCGCCCTCGTCGGTGACGTGCGCATGCGGCGGTGGAACCGGACCTACCGGAAGAAGGATCGAACGACGGACGTGCTGGCCTTCCCGGCGGGAAGCGGTCCGTCCGGGCAGAGCCACCTGGGCGATATCGCGATCTCCGTTCCCCGCGCGCGGGGACAGGCGCGCCGCGCGGGCCACGACCTGGGCAGGGAGCTCCGCCTCCTGCTCCTGCACGGCTACCTGCACCTGCTGGGCTACGACCACGAGACCGACGGCGGCGAGATGAGCAGGCTCGAGCGGAGGATCGAGCGGCGGCTGCTCGGCCCCGGCGGGCGCGGCCGATGAGCGAGGGCTCGAGTCTTTGGGCCGCAGTCGCGGCGGGGGCATGCGGAGGAGCGCTGTTCGCCCTGGGGCTCGCGCTGAGCCTGCTCCTGCACGCGGCGCAGGCGCTGAGCCGGGTCGCCCTGCGCAGCCTCGGTGCGGAGGCAGGCTCCCGAGGCGCGCCGCTCGAGGACCTCCGGAGCCCGGCGAGCCCCGTCCGCTTCGCCATCGAGACGGCCCGCCAGGGCTGCCTGCTCGGAGGGCTGGTGCTCGGCGGCCTGGCGGCGACGTGGGCGGGGATCGGGTGGCCCTGGGCGGTGGCCGTCGCGGCGACCGCGCTGTGGGCCTTGCTCGTCGAGGGGGTCGCGGCCCGGGCCCTCGCGCTCAGGAACCCGAGGCGGGCGCTGCGCGCGCTACTGCCCGTCGCCTCCGCCGTCGCGGCCGTGGTCGGCCCCGCAGCGAGGCCCCTGCACGCGCTGTTCCGCACCGCCGGACCCGACACCGTCCCGCAGGACGAAGAGGAGCGGGAGGAGGAGGAGATCGAGGCCTTCATCGAGGTCGGCGAGCGGGAGGGAATCCTCGAGGCGGGGGAAGGAAAGATGGTGCGCGGGATCGTCGATCTCGGGGAGACGAAGGTCCGCGAGATCATGACGCCGCGCACGGACATCCTCGCGCTGCCGGCCGGCTCCACCATCGAGGAGGCCCGGCGGGCGTTCCTTCGCAGCGGGCACTCGCGCCTGCCCGTTTACGAGGGGACGATGGACAACGTGACGGGGGTGCTCCACGTCCGCGACCTCCTGTCCGGATGGGACGAGCGCGGCGCGCCCGTGTCGGGTCTGCTGCGGCCCGCTTTCTTCGTGCCGGAAACGCGGACGGTCGCGGAGCTGCTCGAGGAGATGCGCCTGAAGACCCACTTCGCGCTGGTCGTGGACGAGTACGGGAGTCTGGCCGGTCTCGTCACGCTCGAGGACCTCGTGGAGGAGATCGTGGGGGAGATCCGGGAGGAGCACGAGGCGGAGCAGCCGCTGGCGGAGCAGGAGGCGGACGGCCGCTGGGTGTTCAGTGGGGTGGCGCACGTGGAGGACCTCGAGCGTACCTTCGGGCTCGACGTGGGCGAGCGCAGCTACGACACGGTCGGGGGTCTCGTCGTGGCGGCCGCGGGCCGGGTCCCTTCGGTGGGGGAGACGTGCGAGGTCCACGGCCTGAGGATCGAGGTCCTGGAGGCGACGCGCCGGCGGGTGCACAGGGTGCGGGTCTGGAAGGCGTCCGGGGGGCGCGGGCCCGCACGGGCCGCCTCGTGAGCGACGGCGGACGCGCGGTCGCGGGCCCGGGGGGTGCACCGCGCGCGGGTTTCGCGGCTCTGGTCGGGTGGACGAACGTGGGGAAGTCCACCCTCCTCAATCGCCTCGTGGGCGAGAAGGTGGCCGCCGTGGCCGAGGTCCCCCAGACCACCCGCGACCGGATCACCGGCATCCGGACGATCCCCGGGCGCGGGCAGATCGTGTTCGTGGACACGCCCGGCTTCCACCGACCGGCACATCGGATGAACCGTGCGATGGTCGAGCTCGCGCGGCAGGTTCTGTCGAGCGTGGACGCGGTCCTCGTCGTGCTCGACGCGGCTCGCGGCCTCGGGGCCGGGGACCGGGAGGTCGCCCGCGCGGCGGCGGGCTCGGGAGGTGCCCTCGTCGCGGTCCTCAACAAGATCGACCGGGTCCGGCCCAAGTCGAAGCTGCTGCCCATGATGCGAGTCGTGGTGGAGGAGTGGGGCCTGCCCGAGGCGATCCCGGTGTCCGCGCTCACGGGCGAGGGGTGCGGACAGCTGCTCGAGCACGTGCTCGCCCGCCTGCCCGAAGGGCCGCCGCTGTTCCCCGAGGATCAGCTCACCGACCGGCCCGAGCGGGTGCTCGCCGCGGAGTGGATCCGCGAGCGCCTCCTCCAGCGCTTGAGGGAGGAGCTTCCTCATGCGACCGCGGTGCTGGTGGATCGGTGGCGGAAGCGGGACAGCGGCCTCGTGGAGGTCGAGGCGACGATCCTCGTCGAGCGGGAGTCGCAGAAGAAGATCGTCATCGGCAAGGGCGGAGCCCTTCTCAAGGAGGTCGGGATGGAAGCCCGACGGCGGATCGAGGCCCTGCTCGGCACGCCGGTGTTCCTGCGTCTCTGGGTCGAGGTGCGACCGCACTGGCGCGACGACGAGGCGACGTTGCGGGAGCTGGGACTCGCCTGACTGCGGCGCCCCGGAGCGCGCGCGCCTTCTGCTATGATGCCGCCGGCGGCCGTGCCACGAGCGTGAAGCAGACCACAGACGAGGCCTACGTCCTCGGAACCAGCGACTTGGGCGAAGCCGATCTCATCGTGACTCTGCTCGCCGAGCGCGCGCCTATAGCAGGCGAGTCCAGTCGGAGCACACGTCAAAGAAAATTGTAGTGCAAGGCAAGCCACGGCGCCATAGTACATTTGTTGGGAAAC
>JBBIHW010000276.1:0-4666 GCA_037446795.1 Acidobacteriota bacterium | reverse complement strand
CGCTCCTGCCCGGCAGGAGCGCGCCCGCGTCCTCGACCGCGGTGTACCAGACGGGCAGGGCGAGCAGCGTGAACAGCGTGGAGCTCGCGAGCCCGCCGGCGACCGTCACCGCCAGCGAGTCCATGTAGGCGCCGGCGACGGTGTAGTTGGAGAGAGCGAGGGGAAGCAGCCCGAAGATCGTCGTCAGGGCCGTCATCAGCACGGGCCTCAGGCGGTCCCCGCACCCCTCGAGAAGCGCGGCCGCGCGGTCCATCCCGGACCGCCTCAGCGCGTTCACGTGGTCCACCATCACGATCCCGTTGTTGACGACGATCCCCACGAGCACGATCACGCCCACGAAGGACACCGGGTCGAGCGCGAACCCGCCGAGCCAGAGCGCCCAGAAGGCGCCGAAGAACGCCAGGGGAAGCGTGACCACGATGGCGAAGGGCTGGGAGAACGACTCGAAGAGGGCCATCATCAGCAGCACGACGACGAGCAGCGACAGGAGCACGCCATGGAACATCGTCTCGAGCCCTTCCTCCCGTCGCCGTCCCCACTCGCCCCAGTCCCAGCTGTAGCCCGCCGGCAGCGACATCCCTCGCAGGCGTTCCTCGACGCGCGCCTTGCCGGCCTCGGTGGTCACGTCGTCCCCGAACTGGACGCTCACCCAGGTCGTGGTCTTTCGGTCCTGCCGCTCGACGTGCGGCGGCGTGCGGGCCGTCTCGACGCGGGCCACGGCGCCGAGACGGACGCTCGTCCCGTCCTCGCGCGGGACGTCGAGGTCGAGGAGGGAGCCGAGCCCCGGCCTGGCCTCCTCGGGGAGCGCGACCAGGATCTCCACCTCCCCGCCCGGCCTCTGGAACCTGCGGAGCCTCTGGCCCCGGAAGGCGAAGCTGACCGCCTCGGCCACAGCACGGGGGCTCGTCCCGAGCGCGCGCGCCCGCTCGGGGTCCACGAGCACGCGCGCCTCCTTCTGCGCCTCCACGCTCGGCCCGAGGATCTCCACCGCGCCCTCGATCCCCCGGAGGCGCTGCTCGACGCGCGAGGCCAGCTCCAGGAGAAAGTCGGGATCGTCGCCGTGGAGCGCGACGGCGACCATGCGGCGCCCCTGCCCGCCTGCGCGCCACCACATGCGCTCCCCGACCTCGAGCTTCACCCCTGCGATGCGGGGGAGGTCTGCCTCGATCGCGGCCCGCAGGCGAGCGATCTCGTCCGGGCCCGCCCTCTCGACCGGCAGATAGACCTGCGTCATCGCCCCGCCTTCCTGCTCGCTGTACCAGGAGTAGATCGTGTCGAAGCCGAGGGCCGCCCGCCTCGACTCGAGCCAGTCCTCCACCTGGTTCACGTAGACCTCGAGGGTCTCCTTCGTAACCGGGTCGCGGATCTCGTAGCGGATCGCGACGGCCCGTTCCCGAGTCCTGGGCTCGGGCTGCTTCTCGACGAGCTGGATCGGCAGCCCCGCGCTCGAGGCGAGCGCGGCCAGGGCGGCCAGGGCCAGCAACCGGTGCCGGAGCGTCCAGCCGAGCAGCGCCCGGTAGCGCGGCACGAGGCGCGTGGCGAGCCATCCGGGTGGCGCGGCCCGCCTCGGGGCGAACCGCGCCGCGGCGAGGGGGATCAACGTCACCGACGTGAGGAGGGAGCAGGCGACCGCCAGGCACAGGGTCGTGGCGACCTCGCCGAGGATGATCGTCACCTCGCTCCGCTGGGCCACGAACAGCCACGACCAGACGATCACGGTCGTCGCCGTCGAGGCCGTCACGGCCAGGGCGACCTGCCGGCTCCCGAGGCGCGCCGCCTCGCGCGCGCCGAGCCCCCGCTGCTCGAGCCGGTGGATGTTCTCCACGACGACGATGCCGTTGTCCACGAGCATCCCGACCCCGAGCATGAGGCCGAGCAGCGTGAGCACGTTCAGCTCGCCTCCCAGCGCGTAGAGGACCCCGCACGTGACGAGCAGCGAGAAGGGGATCGCGGTGGCGACGACGAGGGTGGTCCGGGCGCGCCGGAGGAACGCGTAGAGGATGGCCGAGGCCAGGAGGCCCCCGAGCAGGCCGGAGTTCCGCACTCCGCGCAGAGAGTTGCGGATCTCCTCGCCGGCGTTCCCCCAGACCAGCAGGTTGATCCCCCGCAGCTCGGGGTCGCGCTCGATCTCCCGGATCCGCTCCATCAGGCGGTCGGCGGTGTCCACCGCGTTGGCGGCCGGCTCCTTGAAGACGTCAATGCCGACCGCGAATCTGCGGTTGAGGTGCCGCCCGTAGTCCAGGCGCGGCTCCCGCAGCTCGACGCGCGCAACGTCGCGCACGCGGAGCCCGCCCGGCCCCACGACCAGGTCGCGGATCTCCTCGACGTCGCGGAAGCGGCCGGTGGAGCGCACGTCCCAGCGGAGGGCGTCGCCGCGGATCGCCCCGAGGTCGAGGTCCACGTTGGCCGCACCGATGGCGCGCATCAGCGCATCGGGGCGGACCCCGTGCCGCTTGAGTGCGGCGAGGTCCAGGTCCACGCGAACCTGCTGCGGCTCCACGCCGTACAGGCTCACCCGTGCCACGCCGCGGATCCGCTCGAGCGGCCTGCGGATGCGCCGGTCGAGGAGGTCCCAGGACTCGGACAGGTCGCGCTCGGCCGAGATCCGGCCGTGGAGGATCCCCTCGGAGCCGGGGCCGCCGGTGTCCCCCTCGACCCGGATGAAGCCGATCGTGGGCGGAAGCTGCCGCCGCGCACGCTCCACGGCCTCGCGCACCTCGAGCTTCTTCAGCGCGGCATCCGCCGTCCAGTCGAAGCGCGCCTCGATGAAGGCCGACCCGGCCGCGGCCCGGGAGTACAGGGCGCGCAGCCCCGGGATCGTCGCGATCTCCTCCTCGACCGGCATGACCGCCTCGCGGACGGCCTCGAGCGGGTGGCTGCCGGGGAAGGGGATCACGATGTCCACTTCCGGCTCCTCGATGTGGGGGAAGAAGCCGAGCGGGAGGCGGAAGAGGGCGACCGTCCCGAGCACGGTCAGGCACAGAAGCAGCATGAGGGTTCCGACCGGCCGGTCGAGGGCGAGATCGGGGATTCCTCTCACGGCGTCCGCCGGCTCCGCTCAGGGCTCCGCGGGAGAGCGCTCGGGCCGCGACGCGATCCCGGGGGCCGCCGCGGCGGCGGCCTCCGGTGCTGCGGCGCGGCTGTTGCCGGCGAGGGCGAGGTACAGGCACGGGATCACGACGAGCGTCAGCGCGGTCGCAGCCGTGAGGCCCCCGATCACGGTCACCGCCAGCGGGGCCCGCAGCTCGTCTCCCGCGCCGAGGCCGATCGCCATCGGCAGCAGGCCGAGGACCGTGGTCGCCGTCGTCATGAGGATCGGCCGCAGGCGCGCGCTTCCCGCGCCGACGAGCGCCTCGACGACGCCCGTCCCTTCCCATCGGCGCCGGTTGACCGCGTCCACCAGCACGATCGCGTTGTTGACGACGATGCCCGCCAGCACGACGAGCCCGATCAGGGCGATCACGTTCACGGCGGTGCCCGTCAGGAGGAGCGCCGCGACGGCGCCCACGACTCCGAGGGGAACGGCCAGCAGGATAACGAAGGGGTGGAGCAGCGACTCGAACTGCATCGCCATGACCACGTAGACGAGGAAGACGGCGAGGGCGAGGGCGAGTCTGAGGCTCGCGAAGGAGACCGCGATCTCGCGGTCCTGGCCCGCCATCTCGGCCGTGGCCCCCACCGGCAGCCTCAGCGCCGACACGGTCTCCCGGACCCGCTCGAGCAGGCGCCCGAGGTCGGTGGCCGGGGAGCGGGCCGTGACCTCGGCCACCCGCCCGCCCTTGGCGCGGTGGATCGCCGCGGGCCCGCGCTCCTCGAGGACGCGCGCCACGGCCGACACCGGCACCACGGTGCCGTTCGGCAGGCGCACCCGGAGCGTTTCGACCGAGGAGGCGCGCTCGCGCGCTCGTTCCGACGCCCGCAGCCGGATGCCGATCCGCTCCTCGCCCTCCCGGAACTGCCCGACGACGTCCCCGCGGATCTGCCGCCGGAGCGAGTCGCCCACGGCCTCGGCCGACACCCCGAGGGCGGCCGCGCGATCGCGGTCCACCTCGACGCGCACCTCCGGGCTTCCGGGCTCGACCGAGGTCGCCACGTCGGCGAGACCTCGAAGCTCTCGCAGGGCGCCGGCCGTCACGGAGGCCGCCCGGTCGAGCACGTCGAGGTCCTCGGCGAACACCTGGACGACCACCGGCGGCCGGAGCGCCAGCACCGCCGGCCGTTCGAGCTCGGCGTCGAGCCCCTCGAAGAGGGCGAGGACCTCGCGCACGCGCGCCACAGCCGCCTGCTCGTCGCGGGGGCGGGAGCCCTCCGGGAGGACGAAGCTCATGTGGGCGAGGTTCTCGCCCGTGGTCGGCCGTCCGGAGGCCGACGAGGGGACGCTGCCCGCGACCGAGAAGATCCGCTCGAAGCGGCGGTCGCCGAGGAGAGCCGACTCGATCTGCTCGACCACGCGCGCGGTGGCCTCGAGCGGGGTCCCCGCGGGAAGGCTCAGCCGGAACGCGAACTCGCCCTGGGAGAGGTCCGGAACGAGGTTCGTGCCGAGCAGCGGGAGCAGGGCGACCGCGCCGGCGAAAAGGGCGAAGGCGCCCCCGAGGACCGCCCGGCGGCGCGCGAGCGCGCGGGGGAGCAGACGCGGGTAGGCGAACGCGAGCCGCTCGAAGCTGCG
>JBBIHW010000275.1:0-4691 GCA_037446795.1 Acidobacteriota bacterium | reverse complement strand
TGCCGGAGCCGGTGGGGCCGGTCACGAGCAGCATCCCGTACGGCTCCTTGATGAACCGCCGCAGGCGCTGCAGGTCCCGCTCGTCGAACCCGCACACCTCCAGGTTCAGGTTGGCGAACTCGCGGCTCATGGACTCCTTGTCCAGGATCCGGATGACCGCGTCCTCGCCGTGCACGCTGGGCATGATGGACACGCGGAAGTCGATGGTGCGGCCCTTGACCCGGAGCTTGAAGCGTCCGTCCTGCGGGATCCGCTTCTCGGAGATGTCCAGCTCCGACATGACCTTGATGCGCGAGATGATGGTGGAGTGAAACTTCTTGTCTATGGGCTCCATGGCCTGGTAGAGAACCCCGTCGATCCGGTACTTGATGACCACCTCCCGCTCGCGGGTCTCGATGTGGACGTCGGAGGCTCGCCGCTGCAGCGCGTTGAAGATGGTCGAGTCCACCAGCTTGATGATCGGGGAGGCGTCCGACGTGAGCCGGTCGATGGAGAGGGTCTCCTCCCCGGTCTCCTCGTCCTCGTGGACGAGCTGGATCTTGAACTCTTCGGTGGCCTCCTCGAGGACGCGCTGGGAGGACTCGCTCTTCTTGAGGATCTCCTGAATGGCGGTGGAGGTGCCGACGCAGACCTCGATGGCCGTCCCCAGAAGAAGCTCCAGCTCGTCAATGAGGAGGACGTCGGTCGGGTCCGCCACGACGATCTGCAGGCCGCCCTGGACCCGCTGCCGCGGAACGAAGTTGTACCGGAACATGAGGTCCACCGGGATCGAGCGGAACAGCTCGGGGTCGATCTCGAAGTGGTCGAGGTCCACGTACTCCAGGCCGAGCCGCTCGGCGAGGCGCTGCGCCTGGTACTCCTCCGAGAGCACCTCGCCCTGCGAGTCCATCTCGGCGAGCCGGATCGCCGCGGGATCCTGCGGGCGCGCGTCGTCGGCCATCCTCAGATCCTCGCCTGCCCCACCGCCCGGATCAGCGGCAGGTAGATCGCCAGGACCATCCCCGCCACCATGAACGCCATGAACACGATCATCAGCGGCTCGATCAGGGTCACCATGCGGTTCAGCTTGTGGTCAATCTCCTCCTCGTTGAAGTCCGACGCGTTGTCCAGCATTTCGACCAGCGAGCCGGTGGACTCGCCCACCTTGACCATCTCGACGGCCATGTTCGAGATCAGCCCGGTCTGCTCCAGGGATTCCCACAGGGAGTGACCCTCGCGAACCCGCTCGGCCACGCGCAGCAGCGCCCGCTCGAAGAAGGTGTTGCCGACGGCCCGGGCGGCGAGCTCGAGCGAGGTCACGAGGGGAATGCCGCCGGATACCAGCGTTCCCAGCGTCCTCGTGAACCGGTTCTGCGCGTAGGCGTGCAGGATCGGCCCGACGGCCGGCAGCCGCAGCTGCCAACGCGCGATGGCGGCCCTCCCGCGGGAGCCCCGGCCCCACGCCGCCAGGATCGCTCCGGCGGCGGCGACGACGCCGAGAACGAGCCTCCAGTGCGCCGCGAGGGTCGTGGACGCCTCGACCAGGATTCGCGTCAGCAGCGGCAGCTCGGCTCCGAAGTCCCGCAGGAACGCGTTGAACTTCGGGACGATGTAGAAGACCAGGACGCCCACCACGACCAGCGAGACGGCCAGCACGAAGGACGGGTAGATCAGCGCCGAAACGACCTTCCTGCGGATGGCGATCATGTTGCGGCTGTAGGCGATGTATCGCTTGAGGACCGTGGGGATCTCGCCCGACCGCTCGCCGGAGGCGAGGCTCGCGGCGTAGAGCCTCGGGAACAGGCTCCCCTGCGCCGCGAACGCCTCCGAGAGCGCCTCGCCCGCCTTCACCCGGTCCCGGATGTCGGCGAGGGCCCGGCGGAACGCGACGTTCTTCCGGCGCTCGATGAGGATGTCGAGGCTCGTCAGGATCGGCAGTCCGGCCCGCAGAAGCGCAGCGAGCTCCTGGTTGAAGAAGAGGAACTCCCTGGCCGAGACCCTTCCCCGGAGCTGGAGCGCTTCCCCCAGGGCCGCGAGCGCCGGACTGCGTCGCCGAAGGTCCAGGATCAAGTAGTCCTTGCTCTCGAGCTCGCGACGGAGCGCACCCTCGTTGTCGGCGGCGACGACGCGCTCGACGATCTCGCCCGCGGGAGTGGCCAGCCGGCAGAAGAACTGCGGCATCGGCGCTACCTCGCCGTCGCCTGGAAGGCGAGGAACAGGGCGCGGCGGCTGTCCGGGTTCCTGGCAGCGCCCACCGTCGTGAACTTCCCCAGCGGCACGTCCACATCGAAGACGAGCCGGTTCTCGACGCGCTCGGTCCCGTCCGCGGCCTTGGAGACATGCTGCAGCGTGAAGTCCCGGAGCCGCACGATGGCCGGGCGGTCCTGGACGGTGCCGACCTCGAAGATGGCCCGATACTCGTCGGAGAGCCTGACCTCGACCTTGGACCCTTCGATCGCGGTCACGAATTGCGCGCCGAGGATCGAGTAGCTGGTCCACCGGGTGAAGTCGGCCAGGGTCTCGATGACCCCGCTGACCTCCCGGGCGATCTCCCCGGCGTAGGCCTGCTTGCCGGCCTGGGCCTCGCGCTCGTCGGACCCGAGGAAGAGCGTCAGCGTGAGGTCCACGCTGCGGGGGGGCACGTCGAAGCTGTCGAGGAGCGAGCCCACGCGGTCGAGCACGGAGGCGCGGTCCTGAACGACGAGGGTCCTCGGAGCCGGCTGCAGCGTGACCACTGCCCGTTCCGACAGGACCCCGCTGCGGGTGACGAGCTGCGCGGCCTCCTCGAGCGACCGGAACCGCACCTTGTACGCTCGCGCGGTTACGGGATCGGCCTTCCCCTGCTCGGCGGGCGCCGCCTCCTGAGGAAAGGCGGGCCCCGGGAGCACGAGGAGCATGCCAGCGAGGGCAATCCCGCGAAGCCACCCCGGCTGTGGTCTCACAGTTCGATCTCCTCGGAGAAGACCATGACCAGATGGGTGTCCCCCACGGTGAGGTCCACGACGGGCGCGACACCCGCGGGAGAGCGGACTTCGACCCGCGCGCGGGCCGCCTCTCCGGCGTGCGCCGCGGACACCCGGGGCTGCGGAGCCCGCTCGAGCGGACCCGAGACCCGGTAGAGCGCCACCGAGACGAGCGCGGCCGCGAGGAGGGCGGCGGCCCAGGCAACGGGGCGCGGAAGCCAACCGAGCGCTCTCGGGGCCTCGAGCCGCGAAGGCTCGCTCCGGGAGATCTCCCGGGACACGCCCGCCGACACCTCCTCCAGCAACTCCTCGGGGATGGGCACGTGCCGCAGCAGGCCGAACCAGTCGGCCGGCTCCCCGCCCTCGATCCTCTCGCGGCAGTGCGGGCAGCCTCGCGACCAGGCCGCGAGGCCACGCTCGAAGCGGTCGCGGTCCGTCACGGGAGCCGCCCTCCCCTGGAGAACAGCTCGGGGCAGTCCCGCTCGATTCCCTCGCGCAGGATCCGCCGGGCCTGGAGCACGTGGTTGCGGACCGTGGACGGGGTCACCTCGAGCACGCGCGCGACCTCGTCGGTGTCGAGGCCTTCGATCTCCCGGAGGACGAACGCGGCACGCTGCCGCGGGGCGAGCTGGGCCGCGTGCCGTTGGAACACGCGTCGCAGCTCGCCGAGCAGATACGCCCGATCGGCGGGCATGGAAGGATCGGCCGGCTCGCGGGCCGACTCCTCGGGCAGCGGCCCGGCCCCCAGGCGAGAGCTGCTGTCGCGCAGGACGTCTATCGAGGCGTTCACGGTGATCCTGTACAGCCAGGTATCGAACCGACGGCGCACGTCGAAGCGGCCGAGGGCCTGCCACAGGCGGGAGAAGACGACCTGGGCGACGTCCCGAGCATCCTCGAGGTTCCCCGTGATCTGGAACGCGGTCCGGACGACCCGCTCGCGCTTGCGAACGACCAGCTCCTCGAAGGCTCGCCGGTCCCCACCCGCGGCGGCGCGGATCAGCTCGCCCTCGTCCCGCATCGGCTCCGGTCCACGACGCCGGCGGCAACGGGGTGCCCGAGCCACCCATTGATACGGGACAGCGTCCCGGCGCGTCTAGCCGCCCCCATTGGCGTCAAGAAAAAAGGGACCGTCGCCTCCTGACGGTCCCCGAAGGCGGCATTCTACGAACCACCGGAACGGGCGGCAACAGCTCCTCGTCCTTCCGCCCCCGGAAGCCGGAATCCTAGCCCCCCGCGACGCCCGGCCCCCCCCGGCTTTCCAGGTGGTCCTCGCCAGGTGTCCACCACCGCCGAGGTTCTCACGCCGGACGCGGCTCAGGATGGGTGTGCCCGCGGGCTGGCGGGCATCTCCCTGTTGCACAACGCGGGATGGCGATCGGCCCGAAGTCCCCACGGCTCCTAGCTAACAGGGCTTCGCCCTAACCCCCGAGGCGGGGGATTGCATCCCCCGCAATGGGAAAGAAGTGGACAACGAGAGTACACTCCGGCCAAATCCGAGGAGGAGGCCGGTATGAAGACCCTCGCCGAGGTGTGTGGCTCCGCCGTGACGTTTACGTACCGCTCCATTGACCGGCTGATCTTGAACGCCTACATCCCGACGCTGCAAACGCCGGGGGCCATGGCGCGTTTCTTGCGGGAGGTGTGCGGCAAGCCCATCCTCTCGCCCGTCGTCTTCAAGCAGTTGACCGACCGCTTTAGCCTGCATTATTCACGAAGCGCTCGACAGTCATGCTGACGGCCCGGGAAGCG
>JBBIHW010000274.1:0-4696 GCA_037446795.1 Acidobacteriota bacterium | reverse complement strand
GCGGGGCTCAACCCCTTCACCGCGTTTACAGCAATCCTAGGACGTCACCCTCGTCACCGCAGCTCCGGGTAGGCGACCGACTCGTCACCGACGGTTCCCTCGAAGACGATGCGGGCATCCCCCTCGAGCAGCGCGCGCAGGGGGCCGGTGGCGGGGCCGGGCAGCTCGATGCGCAGCGGGATCCCGCTTCGCGGAACGACGCGGATCGCCTCGCCCGCTCCCGCCAGCCGCGCCACGAGCGCGGCCGCGACGGCTCCCGTCCCGCAACACAGCGTCTCGCCCTCCACCCCGCGTTCCCACGTGCGGATCCGCAGGCGGTGTTCGGGACCGATCTCGATCCAGTCCACGTTCGCGCCGTCGGGCTCCAGGCTCGGGTGGCGGCGGAGGGCGGGGGCGTCCCGTTCGAAGGCGAAGTCCGGGTTCTCCTCCGCCCGGACGACCAGGTGAGGCACGGCGGCGTCCACGAGCCGGCCCGACACGGTCCTGCGGTCGAGCTCGCCGAGCCAGCTGCCCCGGTCCCGAGGCGGCGGGAGGACGAGGCGGACGGTGCCCCCGCGGACCTCGGCCCGAACCTCGCCGGCCGCCGTCACCAGCACCATCTCGGGCGGTGCGAGCCCGCGCAGCACGGCGAACCGAGCGGCGCACCGCGTGCCGTTCCCGCAGAACGCGGGTGTGCCGTCCGGATTGAGAAAATCCACCTGGAGGCGGGCGCCCCCGACAGGCGTCACGACGACGACACCGTCGGCTCCGGCCGAGACTCCCCGGCGGCAGACCCGGCGCGCCCAGCCGCGAAGGTCCCCGCCGAGCCTCGCCGCCTCCTCCCGATCGAGAACGAGGAAGTCGTTGCCCGCGCCGGACATCTTGACGACGCGGATCGGCCCGGCGTTCACGGCCTCACCTCCCGGGTCGGCTCCCTGGCGACGACCACCTCGGTCGGCGCCGACGGCTCACTCTCGTTCGGCGGGGAGGCGGCGTCCACCGCGGTGACGCGGTAGGCGATCAGGCTCCCGGCCGGCGGGTCGCGGTCGAGATAGGTCGTCTCCCGGACCGGCCCCGCCAGCCTCGCCCACCCTCCGTCCGGGAGGCGGCGATAGACGTTGTAGCCCGCGACGTCCCTCTCCGGGCTCGGGTTCCAGAAGACCCGCACCGCCGCGCCCTCCTGTGCGGCGACGAGCCCCGTCGGCGGGGCCGGAGGGAACCGGTCGGCGGCGACCACGGTGACGACGGAAGAGGAGTCGCTTTCCCTGAACGGGGGCCCCGCCCCCTGTACCGTGCGGACCGCGTAACGATACGTCGAGCCGAGCGTGACCGCCTGATCCAGGAACTCGGTCGAGGCGAGCGGCTCCACGTTGAGCGGGCGCTCGCCGAAGGACTCGCCCGCCGAAGCTCTGTACACGTTGTACTGCGACTTGCCCGCCTCGGAGGGCGGCCGCCACGAGAGGCGGATCCCCTCGGCGGTGGCCGTGGCGGCGAGCCGATCGGGCGCAGCGAGCGGCGCCACCAGCTCGAGGTCGGCCGCCGCCACCAGGGGCGACGGCCTGCCTCGCACGTCGCGCACGCGGACGGCGTAGCGGACCGTCCATCCCGCGCCGCCCCCGGGCAGCTGCGCGACGGTCGGATCCTCGAGTTGCGCCCTCGATCCCGGCTCGAGCGCCTCGCCCTGCTCGAGCGCGACGACCTTTCCGCGCAGCCGGAACGCCTCGGGGTCCGCGGGCACCGCGAGACCCGGAGGATTGTCCACCCGGATCAGCTCGGCGCGCGCGGGTCGCTGGGAGGGTCTCTCGCCCCTCGGCTGCGGCACGGTGAACCGGACCAGCACGCGGTCGCCGATCTGCCTGGCCTCCACTCCTCCCGGAGGCAGGGGCCCGCGCGGAGCGGGGGGCCGGGCGGGACCCTTCTTCCCGCACGCGGCCGCCGCGCACGCGAGCAGCAGCAGGGCGGCCGGGACGCGGCGGGCCATCCCTCGATTCAGAGGACGAAACGGGACAGGTCGGTGTCGGCGGCGAGGTCGCCCAGCCGCTGCTTCACGTAGGCGGCGTCCACCACCACGCGGCCGACAGGACCGTCCCCCGCCTCGAAGGAGACCTCCTCGAGGAGCCGCTCCAGGATCGTGTGCAGCCGCCGCGCGCCGATGTTCTCGGTCCTGCGGTTGACCTCCTCGGCGCAGGCCGCCACGGCCTCGATGCCGTCGGGGGTGAAGGACAGGTCCACGCCGTCCGCCCCGAGCAGCGCCTGGACCTGCCGCACGAGGGAGTGTTCGGGCTCGGTCAGGATGCGCACGAGGTCCTCCCGCCGGAGCGGGTCGAGCTCGACGCGAATCGGGAACCGGCCCTGCAGCTCCGGGATCAGGTCCGAGGGCCGCGACACGTGGAAGGCGCCGGCGGCGATGAACAGGACGTGGTCCGTGCGCACCATGCCGTACTTGGTATTGACGAGGGTTCCCTCGACGATCGGCAGGAGGTCGCGCTGCACGCCCTCGCGCGAGACGTCCGGACCGCGGCCCGACTCGCGGCCGGCGATCTTGTCGAGCTCGTCCACGAACAGGATGCCCGACTCCTCCACGCGGCGCACCGCTTCGCGGGCGACCTGGTCCGGGTCGATGAGCTTGTCTTCCTCCTCCCGCTCGAGCGCGCGGCGCGCCTCGGCGACGCTCATGCGGCGCCTTCTCGGCTTCCCCTGGAACAGGCCCGGCAGCATCTCCCGCAGGTCCATGTCCAGCTCTTCCATCCCGGCCGGCGTGAAGATCCGGAACGCCGCGCTCGGCGAGGACTGCACGTCCAGCTCGACCATGCGGTCCTCGAGCGCTCCGGCCTCGAGCTGCGCCCTGACCGCCTCCCGGCGCCGCTCCGCCGAGGCGGCGTGGTCGGCCTCGAGAGGGCCGGACGCGCGCGATGGCGCGAGCAGGAGCAAGTCCAGCAGGCGCCGCTCCGCCGCCTGGCGGGCCTGGGCGCGCACCTGCTCCCGCCTCTGCTGGCGGACCATGTCCACGGCGACCTCCACGAGATCGCGGACCATGGACTCCACGTCCCGCCCCACGTAGCCCACCTCGGTGTACTTCGACGCCTCCACCTTCAGGAAAGGGGCCCCGGCCAGGCGCGCGAGGCGGCGGGCGATCTCGGTCTTGCCGACCCCCGTCGGCCCGATCATGAGGATGTTCTTCGGCAGGATCTCGCGCGCCTGCTCGGGAGGCAGCTTCTGGCGGCGGATGCGGTTCCTCAGGGCGATGGCCACGGCCCGCTTCGCCCGCGCCTGGCCCACGATGTAGCGGTCGAGCTCGGCGACGATCTGGCGGGGTGTGAGCTCGGCCGCGACGCCCGCGCTTTCGACCCGCCCCGGCATGTAGTAGACCACGGGCTAGATCTCCTCGACCGTCAGCTGGTCGTTGGTGTGGAGGTCGAGGCCCGCGGCGATCCGCATCGCCTCCTCGACGATCGCGCGAGCCTCGAGACCGGTGTGGCGGACGAGGGCCCGGGCTGCCGCCACCGCCGCCACGGCGCCGCTGCCGATGCCCAGGATCCCGTCGTCGGGCTCGATCAGATCCCCGTTGCCGGACAGCAGGAACGTCCGCCGCGCGTCGGCCACCAGCAGCAGCGCCTCGAGCCGGCGCAGCGCGCGGTCCGTCCGCCACTCGCGGACGAGCTCCACCGAAGCGCGCTCGATGTGCCCCTGGTGCTCGCCGAGCTTGTCCTCGAAGCGGTTGAGCAACGCGAAGGCATCCGCCGCGGCCCCGGCGAAGCCGGCCAGCACCGATCCTCCCGCCAGCCGGCGCACCTTGCGGGCGCCGTGCTTGACGACGGCCCGGTCCAGGGAGACCTGGCCGTCGCCTCCCATCGCGACCTTTCCGTCCCGGCGGACGACGAGGACCGTCGTCCCGTGCAAGAAACCGCTGCGCGTCACCCTGGTCTCCCGAGCGGGCAGTGTAGCCCCGAACCACGGGGCCGTCATGGGATCCCGTCACCGCAGGAGGACGGCGCGGTGGCGTGGCTGCGGTTGGAGGAGGACACGACACGGGGCCGGCTCCGCCCGGACCGGTCGGGGACAAGTCCCCGGGCTCGTTGGACTTGAGCGATCTTCCGCAGGCCTGGCCCGGGATTCGCAAATCACCGCCCCGGGAAAGGAGGTCGTCCATGACAAACGCAGCAGGTCGAAGACATCGAACGGCACGGAGGCTCGGGGCCGTCCTCGCCGGCGTCGCGCTCGCGGCCGTCCTGGGGGCCTCCCCGGCCGACGCGCACTCGCGGAGAGGACACGCTGGCGGCGCTTTCGTGCACGGCCGCCACCACGTCGTGCACGGGAGGTTCGCCGTGCCCCACCGCATCCCGGTTCACCGGGTCCACGTCTACCGGCCCTACTACCACGGTCGGGTCTTCTTCAAGCCCCACCGGCACTTCCACGCCGTCTACCACTTCCCGGTTTACACCGCGTACGGAATCGCCTACGAGCCTTACTATTACTGCGACGGCGCCCTCTTCCTGCCTCCCTACTACGGAGGCTACGTGAGCTACTCGAGCCCTCGCTTCGGGGTCTTCGTCGGCTTCTGAGCGATGGAACGCGCGCGGCGAGCACCGGGGGCTTTTCCAGCTCCCTCATGCCGAGCACGTCGACGAAGAAGGCGCGGCATTGCGGCTCCGCGCCCGGCGGAATGGCGAGCTGGACATGATCGAGGCGCGGCAGCACCCGATCGGCCTCAGCCGTC
>JBBIHW010000273.1:0-4700 GCA_037446795.1 Acidobacteriota bacterium | reverse complement strand
CGCGCGCGGGTCGTGGCGGCGGCGGATCGCCTCGATGCCGTCGTCGAGCACCTTCCTGCCGTCGTGGATCATCACGATGTGGTCGCAGATCTGTTCGGCCTGGGCCATCACGTGGGTCGAGAACAGCACCGTGGCCCCGCGGCGGTTCTGCTCGAAGATCAGCTCGCGGAGCAGGCGCATGTTGATCGGGTCGAGCCCGGAGAACGGCTCGTCCAGGACGAGGAGGTCGGGCTCGTGGAGGACGGCCGCGAGGAACTGGACCTTCTGCTGCATCCCCTTGGACAGGTCCTCGCAGCGCTTCGCCTCCACCTCGCCGAGGCCCACCCGCTCGAGCCACCCGCGCACGTTCCGCGCCGTGCCGGGGCCCTCCCGGCCCTTGAGGCGCGCCATGTACGTCAGGAACGCGCCGACCCGCATCTTCCGGTAGAGGCCGCGCTCCTCCGGCAGGTAGCCGATCCGGTCCTTCGCCTCCAGGGCCGACCGGTGC
The DNA here is from genome assembly GCA_037446795.1 of Acidobacteriota bacterium. Taxonomy (GTDB): domain Bacteria; phylum Acidobacteriota; class Polarisedimenticolia; order Polarisedimenticolales; family JBBIHW01; genus JBBIHW01. The sequence goes on along the minus strand of JBBIHW010000273.1, from coordinate 4,213 downwards.
CCGAGCACCGACACCTCGCCCCGGTCCGGGAACAGGATGGACAGGATCATGCGGATCGTGGTCGTCTTGCCGGCCCCGTTCGGGCCGATGAAGCCGTAGAGGCCTCCCACCGGAACCGACAGGTCGAGCTCCCGGACGGCGACCTTGGGGCCGAAGGCCTTCGTGACGGACCTCAGGACGATCGCCTCGCCCAACGGGGACTCCTCTTCCGACCCGTGCCGGGCGGCCGATTATCGCACGCTGGGGCCGGTCGCTCCCGCCGACAGGACGGGCCCGTAGGGCCCCAGCACGGAGCGCCTCCACCACGTCCCCTCTCGCCGCCGCGTGCCGGCATCGGTGAACCGGTAGTCGTAGAGCGCGGCGCGAACGTAGCGCGGCGGCCGGTCGGGAAACGGGTTGCGTTCGAGCAGGGCGAGGACCTCGGGCGACCCCTCGAGAAGCCTCCGCAGGAAGGCCCCGAACCAGGGCTCGGCATCGAAGCGCGAGAGCGCCGCGAACCACATCTGCCAGTCGAGCCGCGGCTGGTGGGGCGCGACGAAGGACGGCCTGCGCCTCGGCTCCCCGGGCTTCCACTGGAACTCGTAGGCGATCCAGGTCCTCCCGTCCTCGCTTCCTTCGACCACGATCTCCGGTCGGCTCGTGGTCATCACGGCGAACAGCCCGTACGAGTTCACCGTGCGCAGGGGGCTCGCCGCGGCGTCGAGCGCGCAGAGCGGCCCGAGGCCGTCCCCGGGAACGCCGAGCGTGCGCGCCATCTCGCACACGCTGGCGGCGAACAGCGCCGCCAGGAGCAGCAGGGCGGCGACCCGCGCGGGAGCGGGGGCCGGAGCGCGCTGCCCGACTTCCCGGCGGCGTCGCAATCGTTCCGGCCAGGAGCCATCGTCGAGGAGGGGCACGCAGAGGGCGGCGGTCAGCAGGTTGAAGAAGGCGAAATTCCCCGTCGCCGCCAGCACGGCCTGGAAGGCCGCGGTGACGGCCGCCCCGATCCTGCGCGGCCGGCCCGGGACGAAGAACAGGAACGGGACCGCCAGCTCGACGGCGAACATCGCCGCGCAGGAGGCCGCCTGGAGCCAGCCGGGAAGCTGGTGCATGTACCAGGCCGTCCACGTGGGAAGCGGCTGGGTTTCGTAGTGGTGGCGGAGCGCGGTGAGGCTCCACCAGGTGGGATCGCCGCTCGCGAGCTTCACGTACCCCGACGAGAACATCAACCGGAACAGGAGCCAGACGAGGAGCCAGCGCGCGATGCGCGGGACCGGCCGGGCGCAGCCGAGGCGGCAGCGCAGCTTCCAGGGCGCGAGGAACGTCGCGAGGAAGCCCGCCTCGAGGAGCAGTCCGTCCCACTGGTACGCGAGGAACACCCGCGCGTCCACGGCGAGCGAGAGGTAGGCCGCCCAGCAGGCGAGAAGGGCCGGGATCGGCACGAGCCCGGCGAGCAGGAGCGCCGAGGCCAGGGTTCCCCCGCCGCACAGGAGGTGGAGGCCGAGCCGCCCGCCGGGCAGGAGCCAGCTGAGGGTCGGCCAGATCGCGTAGGCGCGCGCGCCGAACCGCTCTCGCGCCGCCTCGAGGAACTCGTCGAGCGGGAGGATGCCGCGCGGGCCCATGAGCCCATCGGCCTGCACCCACAGCGAGAGGAACGCGACCGCGTAGACGAGGCCGACGAGCCTGAGAAAGAGGCAGCGGGAAATCCGGAAGGAGAGACCGTCCCGCTGCCCGCCGGCCGACAGCTCCTTCGGTCGCTTCCGCAGCGGCAGGGCCTCGCCTCCCAGGGTAGCATACCGCGGCCCGACCGCGGGTTTCCGAGGCTCGCGAGGAGCGGCTGATGAAGCTGATCGAGTGCGTCCCGAACTTCAGCGAGGGGCGGGATCGCTCGATCATCGAGGCGATCGCCGCCGAGATCTCCCGCACCGAAGGCGCCATGCTCCTCGACGTGGACCCGGGCGCCGCCACGAACCGCACCGTCGTCACCTTCGTCGGACCGCCCGAGGCCGTCGAGGAGGCGGCGTTCCGCGCCATCCGCAAGGCGGCGGAGCTGATTGACATGCGGGCCCACAAGGGAGAGCACCCGAGGATCGGGGCCACGGACGTCTGCCCCTTCGTGCCGGTCGAGGGGGCCACGATGGACGATTGCGTGGCGATCGCCCGCCGGCTCGGCCGGCGCGTGGGCGAGGAGCTCGGCATCCCGGTCTACCTGTACGAGGCCGCCGCGAGCCGCCCCGAGCGCCGCTCCCTCGCCGAGATCCGCAAGGGCGAGTACGAGGCTCTCGCCGAGAAGCTCCGCGATCCCGAATGGCGGCCCGACTTCGGTCCGGCGGAGTTCAATCCCAGGAGCGGGGCCACCGTGATCGGAGCCCGGGAGTTCCTGATCGCCTACAACGTCAACCTCGACACCCGCGACAGGAAGCTGGCGCAGATCGTCGCCGAGGCGATCCGCGAGGCCGGAGGCCCCGCCCGCGACGAGCAGGGACGCATCGTGCGGGACGAGACGGGCAACGCGACCAAGCGGCCGGGCCGGTTTCGCGAGTGCCGCGCGGTCGGCTGGTTCATCGAGGAGTACGGCCGCGCTCAGGTGTCCATCAACCTGACGAACTACCAGGTCACCCCGCTTCACGCCGTGTTCGACGCCTGCTGCCAGGAGGCGGCGAAGCTCGGGCTGCGCGTGACGGGGAGCGAGATCGTGGGGCTCGTCCCTCTCGACGCGATCCTCGCGGCCGGGGACCACTACCTCGCGAAGCAGGGCAAGAGCACGGGCGTCCCGGAGAGCGACCGGGTGCGGGCGGCGGCGCTGTCGCTGGGGCTGTCGGACGTCAAGCCGTTCGACCCGATGGCCAAGATCGTCGAGTACCGATACCGCGGAGGAGCCAAGGGATTGCTGACGCTGTCGCTTTCCGAGTTCGCCGACGAGGTGTCGCGGGAGTCCGCGGCTCCTGGCGGAGGCAGCGTGTCCGCCGCAACCGGGGCCCTCGCAGCCGCCCTCGCGAGCATGGTGGCCGCTCTCGCCTTCGCTCGGAGCGCGGACCTTGCGGCGCGAGAGGAGGCGCGGAGGATCGGGAGGTGCGCGCAGGCGCTCAAGGACCGCCTGCTCGAGGCCGTGGAGGCCGACGCGCGCGCCTTCGAGGCCGTCCTCGCCGCGCGGCGGCTTCCGAAGAGAACGCCCGAGGAGGCGGCCTCGCGCCACAGGGCCGTCGAGGAGGCGACGGCCCGGGCGGCCCGCATCCCTCTCGCGGTGCTCGAGTCCGCGGTCGAGGCCCTCGGGCTCGCGCTCGATTGCGCCCGGATCGCGCCGAAGGGCGCCGTCTCGGACGCCGGCGTCGCGGCGGCAGCGGCACTGGCCGCGGCCGAGGGTGCCTCCCTCAACGTCCGGATCAACCTGCCGTCGCTCGCCGACCGGCGCCTCGCCGGAGAGCTCGACGCGCGTCAGCGGGAGCTTCTGGAACGCGCTCGAAACTTCGAGGCGGAATGCCGCCAGCTCGTGGAGCGATCGCTCGAGGGCTCTAGCCCGTGAGGTCCACGACCGCGGGCCGGACCAGCCGCTCGTAGTCGGCCCAGCGCATGCGGATGCACTCCTCGTGGGAGCCGGCGTTGAAGGTGATCCGCTCTTGCTCGGCCAGCTCGGGGCTCGCGTAGACCGGCAGGCCGTACAGGTTGCCGAAGGGCGGCTCCGCCCCCACGTCGGAATCGGGGAACAGGTCGCGGATCTCCTCCTCGCGGGCGAGCCGCACCTGCCGCGCTCCGACCGCCTCGCGGGCCCGGTCCAGGTTCACTCGCCGGTGGGCCGGGACCACGGCCATCACGTAGCGGTCGTCCGCGCGGAGGAGGACGGGCTTGGCGAACTCCCTCCCCTTCGTGCGCGTGTGCGAGGCGGTCTCCTGCGCGGTGTAGTCCGGAAGATGGTGGATCGTCTCGTAGGCTACCCCACCGCTCTCGAGGAAGGACCGGAGTCTCGGCGACAGTCCGGCCATGGCGTCACCTCCCGTGCGGGGGCTGCCGTCATGATACGCCCGTCGGGCCCCCCCCCCCCCGGGGGGGGGGGCCGCGGGGCCCCCCCCCCCCCGCCCGCCCCGCGCCGGCGGGGGGGGGGGGGGGGGCGCGGCGCGGCCGGGGCGGCGGGGGGGGGGGGGGGGGGGGGGGCGGGGGGGGGGCGGGCGGGGGGGGGCGCCGCGCGGGGGGGGGGGCGGGGGGGGGGGGGGGGGGGGGGGGGGGGGGGGGGGGGGGG